>NZ_JADEWY010000255.1 GCF_015207375.1 Coleofasciculus sp. LEGE 07092
CTGTTGATTCATTGAGTCAAATCTTGGCTCCGTTAATTAACTAAGTATTTTTACTCAGCCAATACCTCGTTTTAGCGAGCGCCCTTCATACTTCAGTTATACTACATTTTGAAGTGCGGAATGTGGGCTAGAAGCATTGAAAAAAGCACCCCATATTTCTGGGGTGTTTCTTATTTTTGTATTGCTCAATCGTCTTCACAGGCATCTCCGGTGCCGGCAAATCTTCACTCATTACGAGGAGTACAAGAATATTGGATTATTGATTGGCAGTTGCAACAAATTGAAATGTACCGACGCGAACAAGCAAGTTTAAGACTTATTGTGGTAAGTCATAGCGAAACTCGTCCAAGCGATGCTCTTTATGGGTTTAATTTGCAAGATGGGATTCCTGAATTTCTAGTGCCGCTAAAAGCTAGTGAACCGGAACAAATGATTGACCTAAAGCCATTGCTCGATGAGATCTATGACCAGGGAAGCTATGACTTAAGGATTGATTACAGCCGCCCCCTCTCCCAAGCGATCGCTTAATCATCTTTGCAGGTGTCTCCGGTAGTAACGAGTAGTACAAGCTTTGCCAATGCCCGGTGTCATTGAGGTTAGTACAGATACACAAAAAAGACTATTCTTTTAAGGAGCTGGAGCGATCGCACGAGTTACATTTGCGCTACATTGCCTAATTGACGAGTCTAAAACTATATCTGATACTTGATAGCAAGCCTTAATCTGCATCTGAAGTATGCCTACTGTTCTTCAGGTTGGCCCTTACAGCTTTATCTTTTTTAGCTCTGATCGGGGGGAACCTGCTCACATTCACGTTAAACGAGATCGGCAAATTGTCAAATTTTGGTTGGAACCTGTCTCTTTAGAGAAGAATCGAGGCTTTAAGGAACACGAATTGAATCAAATTGCTAGGCTAGTCGAAGAATATCAAACCGTTTTGTTGGATGCGTGGTATGACTACTTTAACACTTGAGATAGAACCCATTGCTAGCGAAGTTAGCATCACTGATGAGAGGCTGATTGTAGATCTAGTTGATGGTCGAATCCTGAGTGTTCCTTTAGCTTGGTATCCGCGCTTGATGCACGCTTCACCCGCAGAACGGGACAATTGGCAATTACTAGGCGATGGCTATGCGATTGAGTGGATTGATTTAGATGAGCATATTGGACTTGAGGGGTTATTGGCAGGTAGACGGAGTGGTGAAAGTCAGCAATCATTTGAGCGTTGGTTAGCGACACGCAATACCTCTGTTGGTTGACACCAAATGCATTAGTTCAACATGGTGTTAAGGATTAAGAAGTATTTAAGTTGAATGCTCAAACTCCGGGCTAAGAACTTCAAAAGCGGTGAGCGAATAAATTACATTTGTGCTACATTAGAATTGAGTAATGTATTGGATATACCACCTCTTGCAGCAGGTGTTGCTTATGTATAAGGCACTGGATATAGCCAAATATTTTATCAAACTTGCCTCTCCTGAAGAGGAAGACTGGATAACAAACTTAAAGCTTCAGAAGTTGCTTTACTATGCACAAGGTTTTCACTTAGCTTTGTATGATAAGCCTCTATTTAATGAGCAAATCGAAGCTTGGCATTATGGTCCTGTTGTGCCAGAAGTTTATCATACCTACAAGGAGTTCAAGACAAAGCCGATTCCACAACCTGAAGATTTCAACTTGGACGAGTACGACCAAGAGATACAAGAATTGCTTGATGAAGTCTATGAAGTGTATGGGCAATACACAACTCCAGCTCTAGCACATTTTACTCACCAAGAACTACCTTGGAAGAATACTCCCACTGGTGATGAGATATCACACTCGCTACTGAAGGCGTACTTTGAAACTCAACTTATTAAGTAGTTATGGGGAGGATAAAAGGTAAGGAGCCTAAAAAGGGAAAACGCCTTGCACCGCCTCCCCAAGTACCTCCTCTTCCCAATTACGACTCAGAACCTCCAGTTTTCTGCTTTCGTTATCTTGATAAAACCTATGGCTTGGATAGCTGTACGAAGGATGAAAAAGCTGCTTTAGTTTCTACACTATACAAGTTGAGTCAGTTATCCTGGAAGGAACTTCGGCTTCAGCCACGTCATGGACTTGGATATGAATTGATTTCTCGAAATAGCATTAGTGTGGGAATTCCCAAGCATATTACTGAGGATGTAGATATTATTGCATTCCGTTTCAAGAGAAAAGCACCAATGGTTGGTTATCGGGATAGGGAAATTTTTAGAATCGTATGGCTAGATCGAGATTTTACCTTATACGATCATGGTGGTTAAACTCGTCCTAAAATAAGGCTTGCCACCACGCTTACCTGGTTCAATTGTGATGATGTTACGATAACTTATAACTAAGTTAGGTTGAGTGTCTTATTAACATAAGTCTAGCCCAAGGACAATAGTGGGGAATCTAACGGCTGAACAACCTAAAGAATATTGATCTGGAATTGCCGTGCGATCACTTAATTGTTTTTACAGGCGTCTTTGGTAGTATAGCTCTCCTACAGCAACGGCAGCAGCAAGCCCAAGAAGTTCGCAGGATAAACGAAGCAAGATTTGACCCACAAGGGTTGCGTGATAGCTTGCTTGCTCGCAAAGCTCAATCTTGACAAAAATCTAACAGCAGTGCTAAGTTACTAAGTAAAGCAGCTCAGAGAGCAACGCAAGTGAATGCTTGAGTTTTCGTCTCATGAGCAGCACCTCTGAACCTTGACTCAGCATAAAGTTATTACCCTGGTCTAGTATTTATCTCAGGGTAAGCTCATCTAATTTGGTATAAATTGTACTTGACAAGGAGAGTCGAGGTGGATGGGTGAGGTAACCAGTTATCCTAATCTTTGTCCCTATCGAGGAACCCACGGATATGTCTGGAGGCTTT
>NZ_JADEWY010000028.1 GCF_015207375.1 Coleofasciculus sp. LEGE 07092
GTGCTGGGGTGCTGGGGTGCAGGGGGGCAGAGGTGCAGGGGAGATGAGTAACACCTCAAAAATCTCCTTGTCTCCTTGTCCCCTTGTCTCCTTGTCCCCTTGTCCCCTTGTCCCCTTGTCCCCTTGTCCCCTTAAATGAATCTACTCAAACCGCTGTCGCTGAGGCGACCAACGCTTTAAACTGTAGAAACTTTTCCCATCCAAAACTAAAGCCGCAGAACCACCATCTCCCAAATCTGCGATCGCAGTTAAGGAAGTGCTAGCATCCTTAGAAAATTCACTGTAAAGCAAAACCCCCCGCTCGGAGAAAATAAGAGTGCGGGGTTTGTACTGCTTAGAGTCCTGTTCTGGTCGTTTGATATCGAGTTTCCTTTCGCCTCCAGCAAGATTTTCATAGAGAGTCAACACGGCTTCCGGTTGGCTGTTACCCGTCAAATCGATGGGTTGAACTAACCAATGCCCCATCTCTTGCAGCATCACAGGCATACTGGGAAAGGTTTGAGACGATTGCTTGCCGCTTTTGACTAACTCGCTCCAGAGGACTGGCATAATCGCTGTCACCCACTGCGGTTGTAGCTGATTCAGGTCGGATAAGCTAATCGAACCGGGTTCTAACCAGCGCAGGGCGGTTTCCGTGTAAGCCAAAGGGCGGCTTTGTTTTTCCGCAGGTAAGGCATCTCCGGCGGCTAAAAGCTGGATGATACCACCTCGGTAGGAAACAGCTTTGACCATTGCTATGATCGACTCTTGGCGTCCGTCGGCAGTGGAGACGGCTATTTGAATGCGGGGGTCGGTGTCTAAGCCTAGATATTTCCACAACTGCCTGCCTGGGTCAACCGTGGACAGTTGCAAATTGCTAAACGGTGCCTGCCGCCAGCGTTGACCGTCGTTAAATGCAGCAACTTGCACCTGATACCAGATATGCTGGGGTTCTTTCTGCAAAGTGGGTAGCGGATTTTTTAAGGCACTTAATGGGTTAGTGAGGGGTTTGGAGCTGGATTGTGGAGATAGTTCCCCCGCTCCCGGTTGCAACCAATCTTCAGGCTTGACATTTTTAAGAGATTGTGCAGTACCAACAATCTGACTCAAATGAGTGGTGATGGGTGAAGCCTGTACCAATGCTGCATCCAGATAGCCAACGAAGGCGTAAATGTCGGCATAATCGTCGGGTGTGGTAGTTTCAGGTTGGGTAGACGGGAGTTGTTTCAACCAGGCAGTTGCGCGATCGCGTCCTTCTTGAATAGTGAGAATTAATGCTCCCCAGGTTTTCGCACTGCGATCGTCAGAATTTGCCTTGAGTGCTGCTTCCACCCGTTGCCATAAGCCCCCAGAATCACTCTTCAGCAGCGCAGCGATTTTCTGTAGGGCTTCCGCATCACTGCCTGAGGCTTGAACCACTTGCAACGCAGCCACCCAGCGACCATCGATGAGATAGGCTAAAATTTGCTGGCTGGGAGTTGCCCAAATTTGATTGGCTTGAGACTCAGTAAACTGGGCATGGAGTCGAATGACATCCATTTGGGCTTGGGCTGCAACTAACTCATTAATTTTGCTTTCTGGCTGCAACCACCGGAGTGCTGTAGACCACAACCCATTACGAGCCAGCATCAGCGCTTTGCGATAGGTTGGAGTATCTAATGCTGGTTGTGCTAACGAAATTTCTTCGAGAGCAATCGGGTTGGGGACAAATTGGCGGGGTTGAATCTGGTAAACCTTAAACTGGGGTTCTAAATCAACGGTTTGATTGATCACCAGTTCCGGCGTTGATTCCCCCGTTACTTGCTGCCAATAGGGTTGGGACTCGTTAGGGCTAGTCCACTCGACCATGACGCTCAGGTGCGTGTAGTCAGGGTTGTAGTGAATGATCTGCCCGTAATTCATCGGGGAACCGTCTCTCCTTTGCTGCCCCCAGAGATTGAACCACAGCCCCGTAGCTGGGGCGCGGTCGTCCAAGCGATCGAGTTTTTTTAAGGGTAAGGTATGGGAGGCACCCACATTCGTGGCTTCAGTATCGGCGAGGGAAGATAGTACGAAATATTCTTCGGGTGGGGTAATGGTTAGTTGATGAACCAGTTGGTAAGTTGTTTCAGTGCGGCTAGGTAGAGTGGGTTGGTAGACCCGGAGTTCGACGATTTGGAGGCAATTGGTCTGGCAGTTTGGCTGGGATTTCAATAGGGGCAGCAGGATGGGTGATTCCGGAAACGGCTCTCCCGTGTTGAGGGAGATGGACTCTCCGGCAACTAGTCCTTTGTCGCGAACTTCATTTTGAATTGCTCTCAGAGTTTGTGGAGGTGAAGCATCGGCAATAGGGATGCGCGTCCATTCCGGCAAAAATTGATTCAACCAAGAAACAGAATTGGGATCGATTGTCAAGCGAATTGCTAGCCAGATACTCCCTGCGATCGCCGCACTCATTGTCATTAAAGCAGCGATCGCGCCCAGTTTTACCAGACAACCGCTGACGGAAGATTTTTTAGTGATCTGTTGTCTTTTGTACTTACTCGTAACCACTGATGTTGTTACCCCTCTTCCCCGCTTCAAAGGATATTTGCCTATATTACGGCAAACTCTACTTCTCCTTATTAACAGTCAATAATGGGTAAACCTATCCGTTGCTTCAATCAACGCACTGCGAATTCCCGGTTCCGTCATAGAATGTCCAGCATCAGGAACGACAATCAACTCGGCTTCAGACCAAGCACGATGCAACTCCCACGCCGATATCATGGGACAAACCACATCATAACGTCCCTGAACGATAACACCGGGAATATGGCGAATGCGATCGCAATTTTGCAACAACTGGTCTTCTGAGTCAAAAAAGCCCTGGTTAACGAAGTAATGACATTCAATTCGGGCAAAGGCATCGGCAAACTGACTCTGTCCAAACTTCTGCATCAGGTTTGAGTCTTGTAAAAGCTTACTAGTACTGGCTTCCCAGATTGACCAGGCACGCGCCGCTTCTAGGCGAGTTTGTAAGTCGGGACTGGTTAGGCGCTTGTAATAGGCTTGAAGTAGGTCCTGCCGTTCGTCTTCGGGAATGAGTTTCAGATAGTTCTCCCAAGCATCTGGGAAGATATAACTCGTTCCTTCCTGATAAAACCAACGGATTTCCTTTTGCCTCAGCATAAAGATGCCACGCAGGATGAGTCCCCGGCAGCGTTCTGGATGGGTTTGACTGTATGCCAGTGACAGAGTGCTACCCCAACTGCCGCCAAAGACAACCCACTGTTCGATTCCCAGTTTTACCCGCAGTTTTTCAATATCGCTTACCAAGTCCCACGTCGTATTCTGTTCTAGTTCCGCATGGGGAGTACTTTTACCACAACCCCGTTGGTCAAACATCACGATTCGCCATTGAGTGGGGTTAAAGTATTGGCGATAGAAGGGTTGGCTACCGCCTCCAGGTCCGCCATGTAACACTACCACGGGCTTGCCCTTTGGATTCCCGGATTCTTCATAATAGAGGGTGTGTAAGTTAGAAACGTTTAAGGTTCCTTGGTTATAGGGTTTGATGGGAGGATAGAGGTCTCGCATAGTTCTGCTTTAGGTTATAACTACAACGACTGGCGGTTAGCTGTCTCTAGGTGGTAGCATCCTGACATACAACGACTTATAAGGATAGGAGTAGTGAGCCTAGTTCACAGGTTTAACAATAGTGTCAGTATGACGAGGTAGGTAACGTGAACAAGACATTTATAAGAGTAAATGCAAAGGGGAATCATCCCAAAACGGCGAAGACAAACCGTCGAGGTATCCCCTTAAGTAACTTAATGGGAATTTTGGGGATTGTAGGAATAAGTTGCTTGGGCTGCAAAAGTTCCTCACCACCTCCACCCAGTGAAACTCCAGCGTCTCTATTACCTCTACCAGAAATTCCAACTGCCCAAACCACTCCGTTAGAAATTCCAGCAGCTTCACCCACTTTACTAGAAAGTCAAGAGTCTCTTTCCACTGTGCCAGACAGGGGGGCTTTCCAGCCCACTCCACCCCCTATTCCTATCGTGCCAACGATAGCAGAAATGCCCAATTTTGCCTCACCTTCTCCAGAGAGTAAAGCCTTTTCACCTGCTCCGTCTAAACCTGAACCGTTCTCGCCACAACCATCCAAGCCTCAAACGTCTGAGGATAGCGATCGCACCATTAAAAGCTTACCCGATGGGGATTATTTTTATGGTGAATCCACTCAGTTAGACAGTCCTGGTAGTCGTTATTTAGTCTTTAGAAAAACAGGAAATTCACTCATTGGACAAGAGTACGTTTTTCAAACGGATAACAGTCATTGCTTTAAAGGAACAGCGAATGCTAGCACAATCGACAATGTAAAAATTGCCTACTTCGAGCCATCTACAGAAGGAGAGGGGGCTAAATGGTCGTTTGATGAAAGGCAGTCGATTAAAACTAGCGAACTCAATCCCCTCAATTTTGAAAAAGTACCTGAATTTGCAACTAGCAATTTACAAGAATGCATCAAGATTTTTGGCAACCCGACCGGGTAAATGACGTGAAATGGGTTATACAGGCATCTTGTCCGCTGTTATAGTTGAGTTAAAAGCTGCTATAATTATTAGCCCATTGGCTAAAGACACGCCAACTTTTATCAGGCATAATTAAAAAAGGGATACAGTTGCCTTCTCCCGATAAAAGAGGATACCGAACCAGCAGGGTATTTTCGAGAATGGGAGTTATGAATGCTCAAGCTCTATTGAACACAGGCGCTCTTTAAAGCGATGGTTTCAGTTTCCCAGACTCCTTGGGGAGACAAACCCTTAGGCGGACGCTATCAAGTTAGAGAACGACTGGGAGAAGGAGGGTTCGGTCAAACCTTTCTAGCACTGGATTTGCACTTGCCAGGTAATCCTCCCTGCGCGATCAAACAACTCAAGCCTCAGGCAAATGACACCGAAAGCTTGCAAACTGCCAGACGCCTCTTTGATACAGAAGCGCAAGTTCTTTATCAATTGGGCGACCACGACCAAATTCCCCGCCTTTTAGCCCATTTTGAAGAAGATCAGGAGTTTTATTTAGCTCAGGAATTTATCGAAGGCAAGCTTCTGAGTGAAGAACTAGCTTCCCGTCAGTATTGGTCGGAGGTTCAAGTTGTTGCCCTGTTGCAAGATATGTTGCACGTCTTAACATTCGTGCATCAGCAGAATGTTATTCACCGTGATATCAAACCTTCTAACCTAATTCGTCGCAAACACGATGGTAAATTGGTGCTAATTGATTTTGGGGCAGTCAAGCAAGTCAGTACCCAACTTATAGAACCCGAAGCCGAACAATTAGATGTAACGATTTCCATCGGCACCAAAGGCTATATGCCCAATGAACAAGTTGCCGGGAAACCTCGCTTCAGTAGCGATGTTTATGCTGTCGGTATCATTTGTGTCCAAGCCTTGACGGGGATTCACCCCAAACGCATTCAGGAAGACCCCCATACAAGCGAACTCAACTGGCGCAAACACGTTAAGGTTCTCAGACCAGAACTAGGGGATATTATTGATTGCATGGTACGTTATGATTTTCGCGATCGCTACCCGACGGCAGCAGAAGCCCTCTTAGCACTTCAGAACCTACCGACAGAACTGTTGGAATCCGTAACCCTATCCCAACTCCTAGGGACAGACACCTTAGAAAATCCTAGCTCTAAATCGCAACCCTCAGCCAGTCACCCAGACACGGTTGAGTCGGAAACAGAACCATCGTCCACCCAGCCTTGGATACGCGACTCCCATTCAGAAACCTCTCAACCCACTCTTGACGGCACAGATACCACAGTATCCCTGAGTCAACAACAGCAGCCCTCGTCTTCAACCACAATCCCCACAATTGTCATACCCGAGGAATCTCAGAGGCGGTTGATCAAACCCTGGATAGTTATGGGTGTCGGAGTGGCTGTCGGAGCAGTTGCGGCTTTCATGATACTCTATCCCACTCGTCAAACGGATGATCGCAGCGAGGCACCCTCTCCATCCCCAAGTCCTACCGAATCGCCTAAGCCAACAGCCACATCTCTACTCAAAGAAGCCGAACGCCTGCGGGAAGCTGAAGACTATCAGGAAGCCCTCTTATTTTACGATCGCGCGATCGCTCTCAAGCCAGACCTAGCCGAAGCCTATCGGGGGCGCTGCTACAGCTTCAACAAACTGGAACAACCGGCTGAGGCAATTGTCGCCTGCAATGACGCCCTCGATCTCAATCCCGATGACCCACAAGCCCTATTGGGCAAAGCCGATAGTATCAAACAACAGAACCGCCAGATACAAGCACTTCAACTTTACGAGAAAGTCACCCGACTCGATCCCAATTTAGCAGCAGGTTGGATTCGTTTTGGTATAGCACTACAGGATGTAGGACGTTCATCTGAGGCAATTGACGCCTTGGACACAGGAATCAAACTCAACCGTAACTCCGCAGATGCCTGGAGTACTCGCGGTGAGGCACTCTTGAACTTAGGGCGTACTGATGAGGCAATCCCCGCTTTGGACAAAGCCTTGCAAATTCAGCCCAACCATTCTAAAGCGTTAAAGCTGCGTCAGAAGGTGGCGAATGGGGAGTAGGGAATGGGGAGTAGGGAGTAGGGAATTCTAAATTGGCATCAATTCAAGGTTAAAAACTTCTCCAACGCAGCAACCATCAGGGGGGGCCAGCGGCGGACATTTTCTACCCAATCTATGTCCTTATACCGTCTGTCTAAACCCACGGCTGCTGCCCAATGACTTTCGGCTTCTCCCCGTTTGTCATCAACCCATAGTGCTGCGGTTAGTGCTGCTCGCACATCGGGAAACTGGGGATATTTGCGAATGATATTGCGCATCTCGCGGATTGCCTTTTCTTTATCACCAACTTGATAAAGGGCGAGGGCGTAGTTAGCACGGGCAAAGGCAAAGTTAGGGGCTAATTCTGCTGCTTTTTGGTAATTTGCGATCGCTTCCTTCCATTTTCCCTGTCCGGCTTTGGCATTTCCCAGATTGTTATACCCCATGGCGTCGTTGGGGTTGATGTCGAGTACTTTCTGATAATCTGCGATCGCATCCTCCCAACGTCCTTGCCCTTCATAGGCTGTGCCACGATTCAAATAAGGGTCAGCCGCATCGGGTGCTAACTCAATGGATTGATTAAAATCTGCGATCGCTTCTTTTAACTTATTTTGACTGACCCTAGAATTTCCCCGGTTACTCCAACCCACGGGATTGTCGGGCAACAAATCAATAAGCTGAGTCCAGTAGCTTTCAGCAGCAGGAAAGTCACCCAGTTCGGTAGCGGTAAACGCTTGTTGCCTGAGTTCGTTCAGTTGCTCAATCTGAGCCTTCGTCAAGTCAGGTATGGGAACTTGCGCCATTACCGGACTAGCCGAGCAAAAAACTAGCAATACACAAAATAACGTTAGAATCCAGCGAATCATAGATAAAAAGCCAATCGTTTGGAGAGTTGAGTACCAACAGTCGTTACAATGTCAAACGCGATACTGTTTGGGAAAGATTAGACCTCTTGCTTCAATAAATCCTGAAACCCCTCCCCAACCCTCCCCTTAGTAAGGGGAGGTAGCCTCCTTTTTCTTACTTCCCCCCTTAGTAAGGGGGGACTGAGGGGGGTCTTGCTTTGACTTTTGCAAGAAGTTTATTAACGAGCAACACATTTATTTACTTAATTTAATTTATTTTGCGGTTCAGATCCCCAACATCTCTAAGAACTCGGGGATCTACCTTGAAGATGTCTCTAGACCAGGTGAGCAGAAATAAGTGACCAGCTAAAATCCTCCTTGTCTCTCTTGAGGTGGTCAAAAACTTTTGACCAAATGTACTAGTCATACCCCAAATGCTTCCGCGCTGCTACCGTAGCCACACGACCACGGGGCGTGCGGTGTACATAGCCAATCTGCAATAAATACGGCTCATAAACTTCCTCAATGGTTTGAGCATCTTCTCCCGTCGCTGCTGCGACTGCCTCCAACCCCACGGGTCCCCCATTAAACTGTTCAATCATTACCGTTAGCACCAGCCGATCTGTCCAATCTAAACCCATAGGGTCTACATTAAACACTTCCAGGGCTTCTGCTGCCGCATCCTGATTAATGGATTCAACCTTCTTCACCTGTGCGTAGTCCCGCACTCGCTTCAGCAGGCGGTTGGCAATTCGAGGAGTGCCACGGGAACGGCGGGCAATTTCTTCAGCGCCATCTTCAGTAACGGGTGTTTTGAGGAGTTCGGCGGTGCGTTTTACAATTAAAGTCAGTTCATCGGGTTCGTAGAAACGCAGACGCTGGATCAAACCAAAGCGATCGCGCAACGGTGATGTTAAAGACCCGACGCGAGTTGTGGCACCCACTAGCGTAAACTTAGGGAGCGGGATGCTGCGAGTCCGAGCCGTTTGCCCCTTACCAATGGTGATATCTAGGCGATAATCTTCCATTGCTGGATAAAGCAATTCCTCGGTCATCCGTGAGAGGCGGTGGATTTCATCGATAAAGAGGATATCTCCGGGTTTCAGATTCACTAAGATACCCACAATATCTCGCGGACGTTCTAACGCCGGTGCAGCAGTAATTTTGCAGTTGGCTTCCATCTCCGTCGCCAAAATTAGGGACATGGTGGTTTTGCCCAATCCCGGCGGACCATACAAGAGCAGGTGATCTAATGCCTCATTTCTCCCTTTTGCCGCTGCGATCGCAATTTCTAAGACGTTCTTTAACTCTTTCTGCCCAATATAATCTGCCAACCGATGGGGACGGATACCTTCTTCTTGGTTCCCTGCCTCCTCAGCCGTTGCTGTAGCTAGCAAAAGGTCAGTATCGGTTTGCGTTTCGCTGAATTTGCGGCTACCCTTTTTTTTCTTCTTGGACTGGGGTTGGGGGTCTGGCTCTTGGAATTGTTGCCTGAACGAAGTTATTGCCATGACTTAAGCGTATCTTTTCATTTTTAATGAAGACAGCAAGACCGAAAAGGTTTAGATTAAGGAGGGACTCTGTATTATGGCATCACACACCGTAAGACAACTGATATGCTAGCTAAACGAATCTTACCTTGCCTGGATGTTAAGGCTGGGCGCGTAGTTAAGGGCGTCAACTTTGTCAATCTCCAGGATGCGGGCGATCCAGTGGAACTAGCCCAAGCTTATAACGATGCGGGTGCTGATGAGTTGGTATTTCTGGATATAACCGCCACCCATGAAGACCGGGATATTATCGTTGATGTTGTCTATCGCACAGCAGAACAGGTTTTTATCCCCCTAACCGTTGGCGGTGGTATCCAATCCTTAGAGACAATTAAATTATTGTTAAGAGCCGGAGCGGATAAAATCAGCATTAATTCAGCCGCCGTCCGCAATCCCGACTTTATTAATCACGCGAGCGATCGCTTCGGGAAGCAGTGTATCGTTGTTGCTATCGATGCTAGACGCCGTGAGGATATGAGCAATCCTGGTTGGGATGTTTATGTACGCGGTGGGCGGGAAAATACAGGACTAGACGCGATCGCTTGGGCAAAAGAAGTAGAACAACGGGGAGCGGGAGAGCTGCTTGTTACTAGCATGGATGCCGATGGAACCCAGGCAGGTTATGACTTAGAGCTAACTCGCACCATTGCCGATCAAGTGGAAGTTCCCGTTATTGCCTCTGGCGGTGCGGGAAATTGTGAACACATTCATCAGGCACTTACGGAAGGGAAAGCGGAAGCTGCACTGCTAGCTTCTCTCTTACATTATGGGCAACTAACGGTATCCCAGATTAAGGGCTATTTGCAGCAAAACCAAGTTCCAGTGCGGATGATTTAATGCTGGATCTTGCATCCCTGACCAGTTCTTAACGTTTGTTATGTATATCACACAATTGCACTATTTGCAGGTGTTTAGGCGACTGCTAGAATGAATGGGATGTTAAATTTCGTAAATTATGTTGATTGCTATTTTAATATTTGATATCGCTCTGGTTGCTTGGTCGCTGCACCTAATGCAACAAGCCTTTGATACCCGTGAATTTTCCTTTATGCTGGCTGGTACGCTGGTTGCCATGTCAGCGGCTGCCATGTTAGTTGTTTACTTTCTAATGAACAGCTACTTGGGCTATGTGAGTCGCCTCGCTCAATCTCCTAACCTTTTTTATTAAATAGCGAGAATAGCTGCAATTGTAGTTATGAGAGGTAACTTGACGAAATTAACATATCGAGGCATTATGGAGAATGCTGCGGCGCGGGGCTATAGCTCAGTTGGTAGAGCACCTCAATGGCATTGAGGGGGTCAGCGGTTCGAGTCCGCTTAGCTCCATAAGAAAATAGTTCTTGAGAATTACCTATTCCTGTGACTTTACGCCTAACCTTCCATCCCCCAAACACGATCGCACCTTTTCATCAAACAGTTTCTATTCCTGGTGACATAGTGTATCTGGGGAAAGGGAAGACGCTATCGCACCTGGGAGACTGTCACCTTTAATTTTGGTGTAGGGGCGACCCGCACCGCATCAATTAACAACGGTGTCCGCTTAATTTGATCGGGTCGCCCTTTATTCAATTCCCTGTGTCAAACGGTAGTTTTTGAGTGGTTATATGCGTTCCTGGATAGGCTCCCATCGCACTTTGGTGGGGAATCGCTTTTATTCCTGGTGAGAAGGTTACTGTAGAAGAAATCACTCAAGATTTAATCAATTATCTTCAACGGGTTAAGGCTGGAGAAAGTTTTGTGATTTTTCAAGCAGACCAACCGATTGCGAAAATTATTTCGGCTAAATCTGAGGGGATTTCAGATGCTTTTGATGCTTTTCGCTCCAGAATCATTTCAGAAGGAATTGATTTAGATAGCGATGAAATTTTTGCCAATGTCCGGGACTACACCCCGACTCCTGAAAAACCTTGCTGGTGATGAATATAAAATTCCTCCTGGATACCAAAAATAACTTGTTGGATGGGAATTACCTAGGCGACTTGCTAAAATAAAATCTGATCCGGTTTTAGGCTTTACGAATGTCCACTGAAACAACCCACATTGCCCATCAAATTGCTAGCTTGGCGTGGCGCGATCGCCTGATATTACTCTGGCAAATTCTCCAGAGTTTTTTCCCATTCTCTAATCGACTGACCGGTTCACGCAGTGTAAGTCAGCAATCATCAAACACCCATCGAGCCAACTTAACCAAGGCTCTGTCTGAACTGCAACAAATTTGCACAGAAGAAAATTATACTCTAGACGTTCCAAGCCGCTTCAATCGAACCAATCCGTTCAGCGATGACTAAAGATGCAGATTCTCTGCGATACCAATATTATCAGCGAACTCGCTCGTCCCGCCCCCAATCCACAGGTTTTAGCCTGGAGTCAAGAGCTTTCATTAATAATCGTTAGTGTCATCACCCTTGAAGAAATTGCCTACGGACTTAGTGCTAAACCGAATCCCAGAGTCCAAGCTTGGTTAGAAGACTTTTTGGCAACCTACTGCTCCATCTTACCAATTACATCAGAAATTGCACAAATCGCTGGTCAGCTAAGGGGCTATCTCAAAACAAAAGGAAAGCCTCGCGTTCAAGCGGATATGCTAATTGCAGCGACAGCAAAACACTATCAATTACCTCTCGCAACCCGCAATATTCGAGATTTTGAAGATTGTGGAATTTCACTCATCAATCCCTTTCCGGATTAGTTGATAGGAAAGGATGGGGTGATCGCACGCTGAGAATAGAGGGGATGCGATCGCGTGGGAGTCCAGGTATTTGTAGGGGCGGGCGCGAGCCGCTTAATTTCGATGTTTGTGATAACGTTTTAACAAAACCCGCCCTGACTCAAAATGGAGGTGTGTTTTAGACGATCGCTCTTTTGATCAGGAATTAGTGCAAACCGGGAGGGAAAGGGCGATCGCCTCTAGGGAAGAAGGAGTGATCAACGCTGAAAGTCAGGCTCTCAAAAGAATGGTTTATCTCACGGTAGTTTGAGATATAGTTGGACTTTTACGGAATTTGAAGGACTGACGATTGAAAATTGGTTTGTTTAGCAGGCGATCGCTCTGTGCAAATCCGAACATCTCCAAGGCTCTGATTCCATGTCAAAATAGTATTGAAATCAAATGATTCAGGTTTCGCCGATGACTGTGGCTCAAGTGAGTAGCAACTATGAAATTGAGATTCCGGTGACGGTTCGAGAAGCATTAAAGCTGAAACCGGGGGATGCCTTAGAAATCAAAGTCGTGGATGGTGCTGTGGTGATGATGCCCGTTCCTAGTTATACATCGCGCCTGTTTGCCAAGCATCAAAATCTCTGGCGGGGGGTGGATGCTGTTGCCTATATTCGTGGGGAACGGGAGTCATGGCGCGATTAGATGACCTTGATGGGGTTGCGATCGCTCTCGACAGTGTGATTTTCATTTATGCTTTAGAAGGAAATCCAGAGTTTGGCGAACTAGCTCGGAAAGTTTTGGAGATGATTGAGCAAGGGAAATGTCAGGGGGTTGTCTCTGATTTGGTGCTGGCTGAATTAATGGTTAAACCCTTGCGAGATGGATATCCTGACATTGCCGAAGAATATGCTCAGGATTTACCCCGTTTTCCTAATCTGAGGTTTTGCCCGGTGACTCAGGCGGTGGTGATTGCAGCCGCCCGGTTACGAGGAAATAGCAATCTGGGCTTGATTGATGCTCTACATTTGGCGACGGCTGTGGAAGCTGGATGCAGGGTTTTTCTAACCAATGATGCTACACTTCGTTATCCCAACGTGGGTTTAGAGATTTGGATGCTTCGAGATATTGAAGATTGATAGATTGACATCATCAGAAATTAGTGCGGATTCAGGGGGAGGGCGATCGCACGCTGGGAATAGAGGGGATGCGATCGCGTGGGAGCCTAGATATTTGTAGGGGCGGGCGCGAGCCGCTTAATTTCGATGTTTGTGATAACGTTTTAACAAAACCCGCCCTAGCTGAAAATGGAGGTGTGTTTTAGGCGATCGCACCTCAGCGTTGAAGAACTCCCATTCCTTTTGACATAGTATATCTGGGGAAAGGGGAAAGTGCGATCGCAATCCTCTCCCATATCCCGAACGCGATCGCACATTCAATCGATCCCGATCACGCGAATCGCACGCTGGGAATAGAGGGGATGCGATCGCGTCCGCCCTGACTCAAAATGGAGGTGTGTTTTAGGCGATCGCTGTTTTGATCAGGGATTGGCGCTAACCGGGAGGGAGAGGGCGATCGCACTTTCCTGGATAGGCTTCCATCGCACTTTGGTGGGGAACGCTTTTATTCCTGGTGAGATGGTGTATCTGGGGAAAGGGGAGGCGCGATCGCAACTCCTCCATGCTCATTTTTCTAGCTGACTTGGGGTTCCAGGAAACCTTCCTGCCAAACTCCCACATTCGCCGGAAGTTCAACAGCTTGATGGTTGTGGAATTTTGCCACTAACTTTGATATCTTCAGGGCTACTATTGGGTTAAATTTGAATACGTTTAAGAACGAATCATCTCCCTGGGTAACTTGAATTGGGTAATCGGCAATTGGCGTTGTTTTTACAGTCATGGTAAATTGATGGAGGTCTGTGCCAATTTTTACTCTGATATTAAAGTTTCCCCAGTTTTGTGTAGGTTTAATTGATAGTAATTGTACATTCATTGTTGGCTTCTCGAAAAAACGGCTTCAGTTGTCCAGTATTTTAAAAAGTTATCTATTGTCATTCTATATCGGCTTCCTTGCCAAGGGTCACGAATTAAGGCATATCCAGCAGCATCAATACCATCAACTACGACTAAATGTCCTATTCCTGCACCCATTTCCCAAAGGACAGCCGCCCACGATCCGGTTGTGTTTAAAATCTCAAAGAGTTGGGAATGTGTAGCACCTGGTAGCTCCAATGAACCGCCTTCCCACTGGCGGGACGGATCGGGGTCGAGGGTGTTAAGCGCTATTGCCAGTACCTGACAACTTACTGGTATTCCAGTTATTGTCTCAATCGCGCTTTGACTACTATTAATTTTACGGTCTTTTAAGAGCATTGCGCCACAGGCGATTCCACAAGATAAATCCCCTTGCTGTTCTATGACAGATGGATCGAGAATTTCGTCAATGACGGGCCAATTACCTCCAGCACCTGCTTGTTCGGGATACATCCTGTCGTTTTCCTATACCCATTGTATTGCTGGTAAGAGTATAGGTGATGACTGAGATGGTGTGAAAATGATGGCAGACTAAGGAAGACGCGATCGCAATCCCCACCCATCCCCAAATGCGATCGCACTTCGACACCCTCAAGCTTCCATTCCTGGTGATCGGGTGTATCTGGGGAATGGGAAAACGCGATCGCAATTCTCACTCATCCCCAAATGCGATCGCACCTTTTCATCTTTTAGGCGATCGCACATTCAATCGATCCCGATCACGCGATCACACTTGGTCAACTTGCTTTGTTCGCAGCTATTTTTTTGGCTTCTAGGACTTCCATTCGCGCTAGGGTAGTTGCAGCTTCTGCTAGATACAGTGCAGTCATGGCTCGAATTGAGGGGTCATTCTCGCGACGCAGTTCTTGGGAGAGGGTAAAAACTCTCGTTCTATAGGCTTCGATAGATTCTGAATCGATCGCGTATTTCATCGGTTTAACTATCCAGGCTATGTGATGTGACTTGGATTCTCAGAAGTTGACGTTCGGCTTCTGAATAAATATATCGTACTTCTAAAAGTTCTCTAGCTAAGAGTTCCATTTCCTGTTCGGCTTCAGGTGGATTTAGTGCTGGATGTTTGGCAACAGCTATATAGTTGCCTAATGGCAAGTTATAGAAATGAGCATCACCAAACCGAAGATTGACAGACTGTTCGTCGTAAATCAGTCCGTCTTTTTTGACAAGTGCGATAACTGCTACACCGTCAATTGAGGTCATGGCGACTCCTGCCTCATTGCGAATCACAATTAATATATCTGACATATCCCCATTTTACGGGCAGGTAGCGCTCTCAATCCATTTCCCAGGTGATTGCACTTTTACTGAATCTCTATCATGCGATCGCACCTTTTCATCAAACAGCTTTCATTCCTGGTGACATGACGTATCTGGGGAAAGGAAAGACGCGATCGCTCTGTGTAAATCCAAACATCCCCAAGGCTCTGATTCCATGTCAAAATAGTATTGATTTTCTCATTTTTCGGGCAGTTTAATCGATGAACATATCTTTGACACCTGAACTCGAGCAATTTATTGACTCAACCGTCAAAAGGGGTAGGTATTCATCTCCTAGTGAAGTTATTCAGGTGGCTTTACGATTGCTAGAGGAACGCGAGATGGAACGTTTACTACGATTAGAGGAACTCAGAAAGGAAATTGCTATTGGCATTGAACATTCGGATCAAGGAGATATATTTGATGGAGAAGAAGTGATTAGAGAACTCAGACAAGAAATTCGACAGTCAGAACAGGGTGCATAATGGGCAACTATAGTTTTAGTGCGCCGGCTCGGCAAGATTTAAGGCAAATTAAAAACTATATGGCACAGTTTAGTTTAAGTGCGGCTAGTCGTTTTCTTGACGCTTTTGAGGAAAAATGCCGTTTGTTAGCGGATTTTCCGGAAATGGGACGTTCTCGTGAGGAACTCGCTCCTAGTTTACGTAGTTTACCTGTGGATAAATATGTCATTTTTTACCGCCAGATTGAAAATGGCATCCAAGTGGAACGGGTGTTGAGTGGTTACAGAGATTTAGACGAAGTTTTTTCTGAGGATGAGGAGAATTAAAGCGATTGCAAAGGTTGTTTTATGGGCTATCTAGGGAAAAGACGCGATCGCACGCTGGGAATAGAGAAAGTGCGATCGCGTGGAAGCCCAGGTATTTGTAGGGGCGGGTTTAGGTGCTTGATTTTAATGTTTGTGATAACGTTTCAACAAAACCCGCCCTGACTCAAAATGGAGGTGTGTTTTAGGCGATCGCGCTTTTGATCAGGGATTGGCGCTAACCAGGAGAGAGAGGGCGATCGCACGCTGGGAATAGAGAAAGTGCGATCGCTTTGATATCATCCTGGAATTCTATTTAAAGTGGGCCAGGGATTTTCCTGCTTACCATTAGCTACTACAGCAAAGTGAGTATGGCGTCCACGTGGGCCCGAAGGTCTAGTGTAACCGCTATAACCTTCCACGCCAATGAAATCCCCTGCATTGACAGTTTGTCCTTTTTTAAAATTAGGATTAAAACTTTCAAAATGGAGATATCGGAAGGTTTTCTGCAATTGGGCATTCCAGATGTCAATGTACTTGCCACCATACTGATCTGTACCCATGAAGTTAATAACTCCATTGGCTAAAGCATAAACTTTGTAGGGATATGAGCCTTGGTTTACAGAGTCAATTGCTTGGTGAGTTGAATTAGGATACTGGGTGATTTCGCCTTTGCCATGACCATACAGGCGTTGGAGGAATTGTGTGTCACTGGTGATTGGTCCACCGCCATTATTCCCGCCGCCACCATTACTACTCCCTTCACTGACATAATAAGCAGCAACGTAACCAACAGTATCGCCAACTTTAACCTTATACCAATCTGTCCGATTATCCGGCTGGTAAGCACCCCCAGAAACTTTTTCCAGAATGGTTAAATTAGTTCCATTTGGCAACTTACTAATCCTCGCTCCACTCAAAGAAGGACTACGACGGAAATTCAGACCGATACTGGAATTAACATATCCTGGTTTACTTGTCGTTCCACCACCCGGATTTCCCCCAGGTTGAATTGGCGGTTTAGATTTGGGATAGCCAAAAATGTAAGCACTGGGAACCCAATAAGCCTTCCCATTACGCCAGTAACGATACCACAGAGCATCAGATTTACCTGTCCAGATGTCAGTTACAGACTCTCCATACTTCCATCCGTCAAAGTGGAGTGTCTTTTTGTAAGGTTCCGCTAAACCACTCCGATCTGAATGCTTCGGACTATTGCGAAGCGCGACACCAATAGAAGGACCAACCCAGCCAGAGAAAGATTCTGCATGGAACCCTGAAGGTTGACTCGGTGACGAATTGTCAGAAGTTACATCAACATAGTAAGCCGCAACATATCCTTTTTTTCCATTAGCTTCTACCTGATACCAATCATTCCGAGAACTCCCCGTCGGTGTCGTGTAGCTTCCTCCCGTAACCGATTTCAAAATCTTCAGAGATGTTCCCTTGGAGAGTGACCCAATAATCGTTGCACCCACATAAGAATCAGCACGGAAATTCAAGGATATAGAGCCTACCTTAGAATTCACAACACCCGATTTTGTGGGAGATGGATTCGGTTTTGGTGTAGGTGCAGGCTTACTCGGTGGAGGTGTAGAACCTGTGGCATTACCTGTCAAGAATTTCTCAATTCCACGCGCCACAGCATGAGCCGCTTTTTCCACATTGGCACGGCTCATTCCGGCTGCATCGATAAATAAAGATTCAACCAAAACGGCGGGAACATTCGTTGGCGCATTACGCAGAACGGATAAATTCGCTGTCTTCACACCCCGATTAGGAATGATGGTGTCTGGGAAAATTGCATCTAACTCACTATTAATCGCTTTGGCGAGTTCAGCATCTTTAGCTGGCGCATTGGGATGGGAAAATACTTCATGCCCTTGAGCATTATTGTTAAATGCATTTTGGTGTAACGAGACAAAAATATCATGTCCCGCCGCCCGTTGACCAATTTGTGCCAGAGATAAGCGTTCATCTAACACTTTTACTTCGGCACCAAGTTGTCGTAAATGGTCAGCAACAATCTTAGCCTGATGTAAGTTTTCGACAGCTTCTGTTGTTCCATTCCCACTCGCACCAGGATCAAATCCATTGTTGTCGATTCCATGTCCGGGATCTAAGATAATTTTCTTCCCAGCTAGTGTCCTGACATTTTGAGTCGGCGTAGGTTGAGGTTTAGGTATTGAGGAAGTCCCTGTTCCTGATTGCGGTGCTTGAGAATTTAGTGTTTCATCAGGATTCTTATAGAACTTCTCAAATATCTGCTTAAGGAAGTTTTGCCAAGACGTACTCCCTGATGTGCCAAATACCTTCAAGAAATTAGTTAAGGCGGCTTGTTTTACTTGCTCTGGATTGGGTTCAGGTTCAGGTTCGGGTTCAGGTTCGGGTTGCGGTTGAGGTTGAGGTTCGGGTTCAGGTTCGGGTTGCGGATTGGGGTCATTCCCCGGTATATAAACCACTTGACCTACAGGTAATTGTGTTGCTTCCTCACTGGTAAAAGGTACATTTCCGGCTGCATCTTTGGTGATTTCTGTCCAACGATTTCCATTTTCTAACTCCCGTTGAGCAATTCCCCAAAGCGTGTCGTCGGCTTTCATTTCATAACGATAACGAACCGCCCGTTCCATCGGCGTGACTTTTCCTTCACCACTCCAAGTAATCGGAACAACTTGTAAATCGGGATTGTATTCTTCTGGTTTTGTCGCCTTAGCCAGATGAATTGCTGCCACCATATTTAGTAAGCCTGACCCGGTTTCTAAATCGGGATTTGCGGTTTTGAGATCAGTCGCCGTTGATTTGAGAATGTCAATCACTTGACGGTAACTTAACTCAGGGTTCGCCGCCCAAACTTGAGAGACTGATCCTGTAACTTGAGCCGTTGCCACCGAGGTTCCATCCATTGCGCCCAGATGATTTCCTACAGTGGACAAAACTGGATCTTCTAATGTACCGCTATCAGCAACAATATCTAAACCGTTGCCATAACTGGAATAATTAGCACGGTCAAATCCTTTCCAAGCTGAGGTTTCACCATCAATTTGTTCGGCAGAACCAACCGTAATGATGTTATCGAATTGTTGGGAAGCTTGCCCTAAAGCTGACATAACTCCGCCGTCATTTCCAGCAGCAACTGCCACTAAAACATTATTTTGGCGGGCATATTCTAACGCTGCCATTTCTACAGGCGTAAACTCATAACGAGTGGTAATGTTTCCATCCGCATCAATTTGGGTTAAATCCATACTCAGATTCACCACAGCATTGGGTTGACCCGATTCTTGCGCCGCATCGACAAATTCCACTAATGATTCTGCCCACTTGCCGGAACCCACCGCACGCCCAACCCATAAAGGTGCATCGGGATTAATGCCATCAATGCCAATATCATTGTCTTGAGTTGCCCCAATAATACCTAATACATGAGTGCCATGTTCATTCCCCTCACCTGCTGTAAGCAGAGGGTTATCATCGCTATCAATCCGGTCTTGCCCTAAACTAATTCGGCTATAGTCAATATCAGGATTATTTTCACTGAAGCCTGTATCAATAATGCCGATTAACGGCTGATTTTCTTTAGGAAACTTATACCGGACAGATTCAGCAAGTTCAGAAACTGTTGTCGGTTCGGTGACAATTTCACTATTGTTAACGGGTTCATCGATAACAACATCAGTTAACTCATCAGTCGTGGGTTCGGTAATGATTTCACCCTCATCGACTAAAATCTCATCTGTTGGGGATTCTCCGACCAATTCATCCGTTAATAGTCCGCCATCATCAGGCGTATCCGGCGTGATATAAGGTTCGGCATAATCAATCAACGCTTGACCCAAATCAGTCTCCCGCCAATCTTGATTCGGATCAACCACATCATCCATCAACGCGGCTTCCCCAGTAGCCCCGCGCACTTGGAAAATAACATCGTTATAATCCCCATCCGACTGGGTATCCACCCGCAAATCTTCCATCACAAAGGTACTTCCATCCCCGGTGACATCGGCAATTTGCCCCACATGAAACCCATCATCTGGATTCGCTGTCGCCATAGAAAATAGGGGACGCGCCGCCCCTCCCACATCCGGATTATCAAACACCCGTTGCACCGTACTCTTGGGAACCAGCATGAAACCAAACTCATCCCCTGGACGCATTTGGACTGTCTTAACTCCCAGATACTCTCCAGAATTCTTGTCGCTTTCTCCTAATTCACCAAAGAACCGCGCCCCCTCCGTTTGGTCACTAATCACAATATGACCTAATTCTGAATCGCTCAACGCACGAGACGCCGCTTCCTGAATAAACGCCTCCGAACCCGGTTCAAACTCCTCCATCCCCTCTAAACTAAAGATAGCGAGTTCACCTTCATATCCCCCACCATCAAAGAGGAAATCAACACTAACGTCCCCAGTTTCACCTACCGTAAACACCCCGGATTCAAAGATAGGACTAGAAGTATCGAACCCAGTTAACAGCGCCTCCTCAGTCACTTCCCCATCCGTCACCTCATCAAGTGACGTAACAAAGGGAATATCTTCTAACTCCCCTACCTCATCAACCGGAGAAACTAAAGAAATATCCTCTAAATTATCATCCAGACTATCCCAAGCACTCTCCTCAATCTCCGGCATATCAATATCAGCCAAGGAGTCAGCAGATAGATCAATATCCACTAAATCTATCGGATTATCCGTGCCATCCAACAACCCACTCGGCGTTAAAATCGGTTCCAGGATAAAAGCTTGCAGTAAATCCTGACCCTTCGGCGCAAATCCTTTAGCGTCAGGACGCTTCTTTGAGGAAAAACTAAACCAAGACATAGATGAACCTCTTGATAAATAGTGCTGGAAAAATTAAGGAAACACTGGGATATTATTAGTCATTCCAGAAAACGGTCTTCCGGATTAGTCTGGCTTAGACAAGACCGTAAGGAAAAAAAATGACTCTATTGCCAAAAACAGAAAACAAGTATTCGGACAATGACTATTGCCAAATCCAGGAGTTAACGTTTATTAAGTTTTGAAGGGAAAATCACCTGAATAAAAATCTGGATTCCCTAATATCATACTCAAGGATAATAAAGTTTGTCTTCATTTTTTTATGAAGTTTTTATAAGCGGGGAACCTTTTCCTGCATCCTAATGACTTTTTTAATAATTTCCGCAGCATCACTTGACCTAAACTAATTCAAGGCTTCAGGCTTACTTCATACCTCTGATCAGTGTCCTCAGTAAAATTACTGATTTTTTCTGTAGTTGTCTCAGCTATTAATCCTAGACCTAAAAAGGCTGTTTTTTTAAAGATTTGATAAAGCCTTTCCATTCGTATTGATTAGCTATCCCGTTTCGGTCTAACCTGCAAATAGGCATCTACTGAAAAAAAATCATGCAGATTGGACAACAATCCGCTTCAGAGGATCAACACAACTGGATTTGTCCAGACATCAGTCCCTACTGGCAACTCAGCCAACTGGGTTCCACCAAACAATACATTCTGCGATCGCGCCACGACAATCGTCACATCCCTTTATCCCCAGCAGAGGTTTACGCCCTCAGCCACTTCACCGGAATTTTCACCGTTACTCAGATTCAACAGCTATGTCAGCAGAAGTTTGGTTCAGCAATTGCCCCCCATTTTGTGGTGGAATTACTGCAAAAATTAATCAATATTGGCATCCTCACATCCAACGAATCCATTACACCCAAACTCCCCATTTCCGATAGTCAACAGCGAAATCTTCAACACTCCAATTCCCCAAACCTTCAGCTAAAATCATGTATCCAGTGGATTCCCCACGCCGATGGTTATTGGATATTACGCAACCCAGAAGATGTCACCTTTCTGCAAGTCGATTCTCAAAGTAAAGCCGCTATCAACCAACTCGGAAAACATCCCCCCGCAGATATCGCCAAACAAAATAACCTCAGCCTCCACCAACTCCGCTACCTCCTGCAACTCCTCACCGCCACGGGGATGTTAGCAGGAACAAAACCCGCTAAACCTCCCAAGCGCAAGTTCACACCCCTACAACTCCTCTTCTTCAAAGTTCCCCTATTTAATCCCGACTCTTGGCTAACCCAACATATTCATAAACTGCACTGGATTTGGACACGTCCCTTTGCTCTCATCCTGTGCTTTTTTTTAGCCTTTTCCTTAGCAATTAGTCTATCCCAGCGTCCAGAAATTATTCTCACCGGACAACAACTCGTTGCCAATCAAGGGGCATCTTTGATGCTACCCTTTGCCCTACTTGCCATGCTAGTGGTAACTCTACACGAACTCGGACACGCCTTCACCCTGAAACATTACAACGGCATTGTCCCCGAAGTCGGGCTACTCTTCATGTTTTTAATGCCCGCCGCTTACACCAATACCACCGATTCCTATTGCCTATCCCGATTTAAACGCATTTTAGTCGTCGGCGCTGGCGTTCTTTGTCAACTGATTATTGCCGCAACTGCCTTCTGGTTATGGCAATTCTCCGCCCATTGGTTAGCCACCACCAACTACCTCCTCATGGTTGCGGCACTCTTCACCATCGCCCTCAACCTCAACCCCCTCGCCAAATTTGACGGCTATTACCTGGCAGTCGCCCTAACAGGCATTAACAACCTCCGCAGCCGTTCCTTCCAATTCTACGGCAACCTCCTACGCGGACGCCCCAACCCCGAAACCTCCCACAACTCCCTCATCCTAGCCACCTACGCCCCCTTCAGCTTCCTCTACATCCTACTCGTCTTCGGCAGCATCTTCACCCTAGTCACCAACTGGACACTCACCAATATCCCCTTCTGGACAGCCACCCTACTCACAATTTGGGCAATTTACTACTACTTTCCCCAAAAACAAGCAGGGGAGCACAGGAGCGGAGGTGCAGGGGAGCAGGGGAGCAGGGGAGCGGGAGAGCCAGGAAACAAATCCCTCCGCGCACCTCTGCGAAAACCTCTGCGTACCTCTGCGTTTAAAAAAAACCAAACGATAACTCCTCCCAACATCAACCCCCCTCAATCCCAACCTTTAAACTCAAAAATTAACATGAATGCCTCCCAACAAACCCCCTCTCTACAAGTCGTACCCCCATCGACCAAACCAACCCCATCAAACCCTCCAACTCATCGCCTACAACGCTTCGCCCTACTCGGAACCATCGCCACCAGCTTATGCCTAATCAGCTTAATCCCCACCTCCTTTGAAGTGGGGGGTGCCGTCGAACTCCAAACCCGCGAAGGTGCCAGAGAAGTCATCCGCGCCCCCATGCCCGGAGTCGTCACCGAAATTCACGTTCAACCCGGAGAAACCGTCCAACCGGGACAAATTCTGGCACAGTTATCCAGTTTAGACTTAGACCGAGAAATAGCCGCCACTGAACACCAACTCGTTCAGGCAGATCAAATCCTCGACACCACCCGGAAACAACGCATCCGTGCCGAAGCGCAACTCCTAGAAGTCCAAGCTGTAGCCGAGGCGATGCAAGAAAAAACTCGTCGGGAAAGCTTACGCGCTACTGCCATAACTCAAGGTCAACTTACACCCGAAATTCAGGTCTTAGACACCCAACGCCAGCGCCTCCAAGAGCGCATCCCAGAACTCGAAGAAAAATTACAACGCTATCAACAACTCTACGAGCAAGGAGCCATTTCCCGCAACCGCCGTGATGAGATAGAAAGCGAACTGCGAGATATTGAGAGTAGTTTAGCTGCCAAAACCCAAGAAATAAATGCCGCCCAACAAAACCAAACCGATACCGCCAGTGACTTGCAAACTGAAACGGTATCCCAACTCGCCGCCATTGACGCCTCCCAAATGATTGCCACGGCGGAATCAGAAATGATGACACAGCAAAAAGCGATCGCAACTCTAAAAAACCGCCTATCTCAGCTTAAAACCCTCAGAGAAAATCTGACCCTACGTTCTCCCATGGCAGGAGTAGTCCTCACCAGTGATTTAGACTTGCGAAAGAATCAAGAATTGAAACCTGGAGAAGATTTTTTACTCGAAATTGCTGAACTTAACGAACTGACTGCCACGGTAGACGTGAAAGAAGAAGACTTAGAATATGTAGAACTCAATAAACCCGTTACCTTTCGTCCCCGCCAAGCCAAGTTAAGACCCTACAGTGCCACTGTTAAGCGAATTCTACCGAAAATCCAAAACGAACCGTCTCAACCCCAACGTCTAGCACGAGTACAGATTTTTGTCAATAACAGCGACGGGAAACTGTATCCCGGAGCAACAGGTTATGCCAAAATCTGGTCAGAACGGATTCCCCTGTATCAACGTTTGGGTCGAGAATTAATGCGTTTAGTTCCCCTGGAGCGATTCCTGTGGACAGAAACGGAACAGTAGATGCAGATGGGGCAATATTGACTTGCGGAAAGCTTATGCTTCCCAATCTAACTCCCTCTTCTGTCTGTACAATACTGGCAGAAAAGCCAATGATATTTTATGACCAGCTACCAATTCCCGGAGGATTTCTGGTGGGGAACCGCAACGGCATCTTATCAAATTGAAGGGGCAGTAACCGAAGGGGGGCGCAAACCCAGCGTTTGGGATACCTTCAGCGCCACTCCCGGACGAACCGTTAACAGTGATACGGGTGCTATTGCTTGTGATCATTACCACCGCTACGAAAAAGACGTGGAATTAATGGCGCAACTGGGTATCAAACATTATCGCTTTAGTATTGCTTGGTCACGCATTATTCCGGAGGGGCGAGGGGAAGTCAACGAAGAAGGCGTGGATTTTTACAAGCGTCTAGTGGATTGTTTACTGGATCATGGCATTACTCCCCACGCCACATTATTTCACTGGGATTCACCTCAAGCACTGGACGATGCCTATGGATCTTGGCAGAGTCGGCAGATGGCAACGGATTATGCTGACTATGTTACAGCCGTTGTCAGTCGATTGGGCGATCGCATTACCCACTGGATGACAATCAACGAAATCTCCTGCTTTACCCACATCGGTTACGGGATGAACTCCATCCCGCCTCATGCACCAGGAACTCAGGTAAGTTCACCTAAACAGGTGTGGCAAACCTCTCACCATGCGCTGTTAGCACACGGTTTAGGGTGTCAGGCAATTCGCGCCGCTTCTCCTGTTTCTTGTTCGGTGAGTTTAGTGGATAATTTTGCTGTCACCGTGCCGATTAACGAGTCACCCACCCATATAAACGCAGCAAAAAAGGCTTTTCATACTTGCAGGCAGAATGGCGGTATTATCGTTCCTGCCCTCACAGGTGCTTATAGTCCGGTATTACTAGAACAGTTGGGAGACAATGCGCCGGATATTAAGAACGGAGATTTAGAAACCATTCACCAACCCTTAGATTTTATCGGCTTTAATATCTACTCCGGCACCTATGTCCGGGCGGTAGATAATCAATTAGGATATGAGTGTCTCGATTTCCCCCAAGGGTATCCTAAACTAGATATGCCTTGGCTTTACATTTTGCCAGATAGCCTTTATTGGGGCATTCGCCATATTAGTGAAACCCTTGGACGTTCGGATTTGCCTGTCGTTATTACTGAGAATGGCTGTGCTGCTAAGGATGAATTGAATGCTAAGGGTGAGGTTATCGATACCGATCGCATTCTTTACCTACGACAGCATTTACGGTCAGCCCATCGAGCAATTTCTGAAGGATATCCTCTAAAAGGATACTTCCTTTGGAGTTTGATGGATAACTTTGAATGGTCTTATGGGTATGACCGCCGCTTTGGAATTATTTATATAGATTATCCCACTCAAAAGCGCATCCCTAAAGCTAGCTTTGATTGGTATCGAGAATGCATCCGCAGCAATCGAGTTGTCTGAGAGATGATCTCGAATCCCGTTAATTAGCCACACTATAGAATAAACAAAGGCAATATCACAACCCAGTTGCAGTAAGCAGTTACGTTAAAATGAAATTTTCGAGCGAGGAGTGTTTTATGTCTTCTCCATTTCCAGGCATGAACCCTTATCTAGAAAATCCGGCATTTTGGTCAGAAGTACATAATCGGTTAATCGTGAATTTAGCCGACGCTTTAGCACCCCAAATTCCTCCTCAATATCGCGTGGCTATCGAGCAGCGCACTTATTTAAGGGATGAGTCAGATTCTGTGTTGGTGGGAATTCCTGATGTTGCTGTATTCTCTCAAAATCGGGGAGCCAAACTAACCTCATCAACAGCAACTTTTACTTCTACATCTGAAGCTGTAACAGTGAAAATGCACGTGCCAGAAAATGTCAAGGAAATTTATTTAGAAATCCGAGAAGTCACCACGAGTTATGTCGTGACAGTGATTGAAATTTTATCTCCTAAGAATAAACGTGCTGGTGAGGGAAGAAAAGCTTACGAACGGAAGCGAAAACAAGTATTAGCGACGACTACCCACTTAGTAGAAATTGATTTACTTCGAGGGGGAAAGCCGATGCTATTTTTAGGTGAAGTTCCGTCCTCAGATTATCGAATTGTGGTGAGTCGAGGTGATCGCCGTCCCCTAGCCCAATTGTATGGTTTTAGCGTGCGAGAAGCGATTCCCTCGTTTCCTTTACCGTTACAGTCAAAGGATGCCGAACCTTTCGTGGATTTGCAAACTTTGTTAAATGGCGTGTACGAACGTGCCAGATACAACTTAGCCATAGATTATAGTCAAGAGCCAGTCCCACCTCTGAAGGAAGAAGACGCAGTTTTGGCAGATACTCTCTTGCGAGAAAAAGGATTGCGAAATAATTAAAGTTCTATCTCGGCAGAGCGAGGTAGGTTATCTAAACAAGCAGTCAGAACCTTAACTTGTTACAAGAGAGAAAAGAAAATAGGGCAAAGGGCAAAAGGGTAAGAGAGTAAAGGGTAAGAGAGTAAAGGGTTACAGAGTCCTCGGCAACTTGCACACCACCCGAAAACCAATATTGATGAAGACGAGGTCGGGGAAAGAGCTGACGCGAGACGTGGAACGGCAACTTCTTGGAAGGAAGTCCCAAGAACCGCCGCGCAAAAGCCTGCTGCCATTATCATTCCGATTTATCCAAGCACTTCCATCCGTTGGCGCTCCGTTGTAATTTTCATGCCAGGTATCTTCGCACCATTCCCAAACATTGCCGTGCATATCGTATAGCCCAAAGGCGTTGGCTGGAAAACTGCCTACATCTGTTGTTTGCTGTCGATAGATTCCCTTAGAACCGTTACCATAAGACCCCAAGTGTAACGTTCCATTGATTGTCCTGTTCTCCCCGCAGTAATTGGCTAAACCAGTTGAAATTGTCTCGCCAAAGTGAAAGGGAGTTGTGGTTCCAGCACGACAAGCATACTCCCACTCCGCCTCGCTCGGTAGCCGATACTCTCGCCCCGTTGCTTTTGATAGTCGCGCACAAAACTCAAAGGCTTCATACCAAGACACTTGCTCTACTGGGCGATTTGCACCTTTAAAATTGGATGGATCGGGTTTGAGGTCGATGTTGACCTTGGGTAGACTGGCAACGACTTGCCATTGAGCTTGTGTAACCGGAAATTTACCCATGAAAAAGGGTTGAATAGTGACGGTGTGCTGTGGCTCTTCGCTCTTTGCCCGTCCTTGCTCACTCTCTGGAGAACCCATGAGGAATTTGCCACCTAGAATGGTGACCATTTCCAACGTTACTCCATTACCCAAGTCTTCTGTAAAGAACTCTGCCCGCCCACGACTGCGGTTGATTTCGCAAGTAACTTTCTCACCACTAAACCATCCTGATTTCTTCACGACGGAGAGAGTTGCAACCTCAAACTCAAATAGCTGAGTTTTAATCTTCGTGTGCGAGTTGGGAGCTGGGGAAGGGGTTGGCGTTAGTTGTCGTTTGAGTTGCTCCGCCTCCTGTTGTCGTTGCTCTGCTTGCTTGAGGTTACGCTCATACTCTGCCTTTTTAGGGGCGATGACTCGTGCTTCGATTTGAGCGATATCTTCATCTCTAAGATTTAGGATTGTCTGGAAGCGCTTTAATGCATTACGGTCTTTTTGGCGGAGTGGATATTGCAACTTAATTGCTTGAGACAAAGCTTGCTCATAGCGTTGCAATTTCTCTCGGCGCTTTCGATAAGGTTCCAGAACCTCTAACTCAATTTCTTCAGCTTCTGGTGTGGATAACTTCAGGTTATTTCGTAACTCCTCTAAGCAGAAACGGTTAATCGGAGAGATATCACCCTCATCTTCTAAAGCAATTTTGTCAAGTTCCTTGCGATACTTCAGCCTAGGGTCATCCTTGGGCGACTTTGCCAGCCGAATTCTATAGCCTTCCTCCACTGGGTAGAACTTGGGAGTCATTGCCGGAGCCGCTTCTGTTACTTTGACACTGGCATAGTTATGCAACTCATCCACCGAAATCCAACCATCCCCGTCTTTATCGGCTGCCCCTTTTTCAATTCCCTCCACCAGATAGCGAGTGTAGACAGAGAGTTCTGAACCTTCCTGCTCAAAGGAGTATTGAGTTGAGGTGGAAGCCGTAAGAATCGCCCGTCCTTTGCCACCTAAGTGTTCCTGAACATTAACACTGCCGTCATCTTTCACCGTCAACCCTTGAGCAATGGCACCACTAAAGCAACAGTCCAGAATCAACACTTGCCTCTGGGATTTGCTCTTATTGATTCTTTCGTGCAGTGTACTCGCTGCTACTGCCGATGGTTCAAACAATCTCCCTTTTTCTTTGTAAGTAGCACGGGTGGACAGGTAAAGCCTACCGCTTTCATCTTTAATCCCATGCCCAGAGAAGTAAAACAACAGCAAGTCATCCTTCTGGCGATTGGCAAACAACCTATAAATGGCTTCTTCCATCTCCTGCCGTTGGGGATTTTTCAGCACGGTGATATCCGCCTCAGCAAAGCCACCCATTTCCGGATGTACCAAGACACGCCGCATCGCCTCAATATCCTTCACTGCCGCAGGCAAAGGATTTAACCCAGGCTTATACTCACTCACCCCTATCAGCAGTGCTACCTTCGCCATGTTGCCTGCCTATTGTTTTAGAAATTCCTGTGCTTTCTGATAGGCATAGTCAAATTCGGCTTGAGAGCTCGCTTCAATGCTCAGTTTTCTACCATCAGGCGCTTCGATATCCAGTTTAATGGGTTTGCCACCGAAGCGATCGTTCAAAAATCGAAACACCGCTTTAATATTAGCCGGATTCACTTCAGCCGTAAGTACTCCCAACAAAAAGCCCCCCAAAGCTTTTGAATCTGGAGGGGCTTGCTCAACGGCAACTAAATTTGCCTCTTCAACCCCATCCACCTCTTTAATCTGGGGTAGCAAGTTTTCCACTTCTGCTTGCAAGTCTTCATCATCCAAATTGGGGTCGGATAGGGAAATCGTAACCTGAAGATTAGATGTACTTACCATGTCAACCGCCTGAGTACTATCAATTATCTTAATGGTGATTACATCCGTCTTGGGATAGATTTCCGGAAATCTTGGCAAGAAGATTTCTGTGACTAGAATGTTGCCGAACGAGATCTGTGAATTGAAGAAGATGTGGTTGCTCAAAAATACTGTGAAAGTCCCTATCCAACGGGTGCAAAATCTGCGATAAAATAACTATGCCAAATCATTCTCTCGATCCTATTGCATCTTTGCAGTCCGGTTTAATTGTATCCTGTCAGGCTCCTGCTGATTCCCCCCTGCATGATCCAATAGTCATCGCAGCCATGGCGCAAGCTTCTGTAAATCAAGGAGCGGTTGGCGTGCGAATTGATACCCCTGCTCATGTTAAGGCAGTGCGCTCCCAATGTCCCACGACACCAATTATCGGGTTATGGAAGCAGCAATTACCAGGGTCTGAGGTTTACATTACACCCCAATTTCATCATGCGGAAGCGATCGCCTCTGCGGGGGCTGATATTATTGCCATTGACGCTACCTTGCGGGAACGTCCTGGGGGAGAAACGGTTGCAACTTTAATTACCCGCATTCACGAGGAATTGGGCAAGCGGGTAATGGCAGATGTGGATACGATTGAAAGTGCGATCGCAGCCGTTAAAGCGGGAGCTGATATGGTAGGAACGACACTTTACGGCTACACGGCGCAAACTCAACATCTCAAGCCCCCTGGTTTTGACTTGCTATCTCAGATGGTAGAACAATTGGATATTCCAGTAATTTGCGAGGGGGGTATTGCTTCGCCCCAGATGGCACAACAAGCGCTGGAGTTGGGAGCTTATGCAGTGGTTGTCGGGACAGCAATTACGGGTATTGATTTGCAGGTGAAAGCCTATCAAGAGGTAATTAGGGACAGGAAAAAGGACAACGACGGATAAGCTGTTTCTTGTTAAGACTTGCTACAATACCGTTGAATTAGCAACCGCTATGCTACTAAGTAGAGTGGTAGAAACAAGCAAGCTAAATTATTAAGTTAGTAACCATTAGATAGATAATATGTTTACGCAAATACGTCGTTTTTTTAGGATTTTTTTTAGGAAGTCGAGGACAATCAAAAACGAACCCCTCAATAAAGTTAGTTTGATTGTCATTATTTTAATTGACATTTTTATATTAACTAATGTTTTTGCCGGACTGGATGATATTAGCCGATGGTATATCGACCCTTCACAGGCTTATCCCTGCTATACCGAGTGGGAAAATTATCAAACAAACACCACTCAAGATAAAGACTATGAAATTGTCAAATCTTCATTCAGCAATAACACAGGGGATCAACGGAGTTTTCAGCAAATCTATCAGCAAGCTGAACAAGGGCATCTAGGAAAAGTTTCTCCAATTTGTTTGAACTATGGCAACTACAAAGATAAGATTAACACTCCTGAAAATCAGCAAATTATAACAACTATTGCTCAGAAAGAAGAAAAAGTTAGTACACTTGAAGAATCCAATCGCACTATTCGCGCTCAATATGACTCCACTCTTTTGGAAAAAATTGCAGGTCAGTCCCGTGAACGCTCTATTAATGTCGTTGGTGCAGAAAAAGCCAAACAGGAGTTAGATCAAAATAATCGCAATATTTCTACATTTAAAAAAGAAATATCCGAGCTTAAAAAGCAACTACTTGTCAAGACAGAAAGTGTTGGTTTTATTACCTTTCTTAAGGATGATAGTAAATTTAGTGCGGTTGAACAAGCTTATCAACAGGCATCATTTTGGTATCCGAGCATCCAACTGACGTTTCAATTTCTATTTCTTGTACCATTAATTCTCATCGCCTTATCAGTTCATAACTTTGCTCAACGAAAAGGATATGGACTGATTTCACTGATTAGCTGGCATTTATCAGTCGTATTTTTTGTCCCCCTAATTATTAAAATCTTTGAATTCCTTCAATTTGGTACACTAGTTGAATTTATCTTTGATATCGCTAGCACTCTGTTTGGCGGGTTAATTTTCTTACTCAGTTATGTTTATATTTTACTAATTCCATTGCTTGGCTTTGGAATTATCAAATTTTTTCAAAAAATTGTATTTAATACTAAAGTCCAGGCAGCTAGCAGAGTTCAAGAATCACGCTGTATCCAGTGTGCAAAGAAAATAAAGCTTCATGATTATTACTGTCCACACTGTAGTTGCTATCAATACGTTGAATGTGAAAGCTGTCATGAGTTGACCTATAAATATTTGCAGTATTGTAAACAGTGTGGACATTCTCAAGAGCCAGTTTCTAATCAATAATGGAACAGCGTATCCTGGGGAACCCCATTACAGCAGAACGTTCAGATTTTGGCGGTCAAAGGTTTGAGCTTGTCCCTGTCTGGTAATTAATACAGGACTTACGCACAGACGCTACATCTGGTAGAGACACGATATATCGTGTCCCTACAATACGTTGGCGATCTGTCAGATAAGCTCGACTGCTAAAAAACTTGAATCGATATAGCGCTACGCGCTAGGGAACGGGGAACAGGAAACAGTAAGCTGTGACTGGGTTTCAGGATGTAGAAATGTCCTAACCTAAACTTGTAGTGCGATAAAACCCTTGTGGATCTCGCTCGTAAGGTACACGTTGATGTAGGATGCTATCCTGGGTTGGTGGACCCGTTAAGGGTCTGACTGCCATCACGTCAGAGTGTTGTTGTAATAGTTGAATGCCTTCTTCAATCCAACTGTAACCGGGCTGCTGGTGGAGTAACATATCACTATCAAAGTGAAGCACATAATCTCCGGGGACTTCTTCAATGGAGAAAATGGTGCCGAGGATGGGATAGCCTTTGTAATTGTGACTTTGGCGGATGCGATCGCCAAAATGTTTTTAATAGATGCCGTTGCGATAAGTCTCTGAGTTGCTCAAAACTAACGATACCGGAACGGTTTACTTTATCACCAGACGGTGGTGCGGTTACTTACAGCCAATAGGCGTTGAGAAAAGGGTAAATTAAATTACACATTCTCACTAAGGGGCTACATTTTTAATAAATCTAGTACAGAATTTTTAATTTCTGAAGCATCTTTTACAAATCTACAAAAGGGAATTTGGTAAGTCCATGTTTTATAAAATTCTTCATTTTTATGATAGGAATTTGGTAAAAATACATGGGGAATATTTGATAGAGTACAAAGGATATGTCCGTGCAAGCGATTTGTAATTACTAAACGATATTGCTTAAGCTGGTAAATTCCACTATGCACAAATCCCCACGCTCTACGATGCATATAAGGGTTATATAAAGTACTAATTTTTCTAGCATAGGGATGAAAATATTGTGACAGATAACAAGATATTATTTCAGTAGAGTTTGCAGCTTTTTGAGATCCATTTTTTTGAAATAATTCTTTCGTTAAATTCCAGCGATTACGGAGTGACCACTTTTTAGGAATTCCCTCGTATTTATAGGAAATCCAATCTTCTAAAAGCACCTTATCTTTAAAAGCTTTCCAATCATTGACAACGATATCAGGTATATCGACAAATTGAGATGCATAATCTTGATTTAACTCTTTGTCACTTCTACAAAGATATAAAATAGGGAAGCTTGGCTGAGGCGTGAAGGGTAAATTTGGCATATTTGCCATTTGGAAAGCTATATCAGGGCTTTTGAGAATGCGGCAATTTCCAAAGTAGCGATTAGCTAGAGCGTAACTATAATTATCTCTGGCAAATATAGTCAAATTTGGATGGGAATTGAAAAGATCTGCTACTTTTTTGGCATTTTCTAAACTTTGAAAATAAATAGTTTGTGGCAGTATAAAAATTGGACGGTCTAAGTAGTTAGAAATGATGTGTTCTCGGAATTTCTGATGATATGACCAAATATCACCTAAATTTCCACCACCATGGAGAAGGATAGGAGCTTTACCAATCCGTTTTTCCATCTCTGCTTCAGAAAAATCTGCAGGACTTGAAGCATAATTAATCTTGACCTTTAACACATCAGTCAAGTACAGTACAGTTCCCAGCCAGATAGCCTGATCGCCAGGATTGCGATTGTCAGGATAGTCTAGAAGAGCGCACTGCTCAAATTTTCCTAATTCTCCTAAATTTTTGTGAAGAATCTCTCTAATTTTATCCGGAGATGAGATATCCATTTTTTATTTTTTATAGATTTTCGTCCTAGCTTGAACTTTTAGAAACCTCTAGGTTGAGATAAAAGTGATCGCACCCTTGTGCGAAACCCAATCTGATTTCTCCACTTCTGCAAACTTTTACGAGTTCTTCTGGTTTGAATTGCCAGAGAGCGGCGCAGTATAAACGATTGCCGAGTCAAGCTTGATTCTTTACACCATTGCTCGTAGGCTGGCACTATTGTATCGATTATGAGCGTACTCCACCGTTTCGTCAACTTTTCAGGGCTAGTTTCCTGAGCGCGAATTCGACCGTTTTCAACTATTGATCGACGCAATTCTGGTTCATCGCGCAACCGTTTTAGTGCCAATACCACTTCCTGAATCGAAGTGACTTCTATATAGTCAAGTTCGCTTTTTCGCTCAGCTCGAAATGCCGACTCACAACCCAGAATGGCTGGTACATCTGCGTGCCATGCGTTGTATAACTTCGTAGCAGGTTTCCAGGTGTAATCCCGCTGGGTGAAACTGCGTACTGCTAGAACCGCATCAACATTGCTGTAATCGTGCCAATGCTCGAAATTGCTGACGATATGCCACTGCAAACCTAGGGTATTAACCTGTTCCCGCCAAGCTGCACCCTGTAACTCCGGTAATAAGTTCTCTTCAAGTCCAAAGAAGGCAATATTTTCAAAGTGATCGTTCCGTTCCCGACTGCGTGGAATCAACCCTGGCTGTGGCCAAAGTGGCATATAACGGATCAATCCGGGAAGTAAATACTTATCTCCCAGAACCATGAGTTGTGTTACCAATCCTTGAGGATTTTGCACAATATGAATTTGGGCATAGGGGTGTCTGGCTCGGTCTGCCTGAAAACAAACAATAAGTTGCTTTGAACTCGGCTGTAAATCTGTTGGTAGAGAATCCCAATGGGCTAAAACAATACCCTCGCTAGGTAGAGTACCAACTAACTCACAGGGAAAGCCATCCGCTTTTAGCCTTAAATAAGTTTGTATAGTCCAGCAGTAAATCCCGCGCCTGAACCCTGACCAATAGGTATCTGCCTTTTGTGGCATATTGTCTTGCCAGTCAGACTGAGGCAGATAAAAGTAAATGGGTGGCAGTTTTTCGAGCATAACAAGATCTGATAATAGAGGGGACTTTACTCAGCACAAAATCTAGATATCTAGATTTAGATAAAGATCAAAAAAACAGTCATTTTTTTACTTCTAACCAGTATTTTAGCTTGAGGTCATAGTACCCAGCCTGTTCGGGAGGATACCATCCCGCCTCAATTTTCTCGATGATTTTGGGTAAAGCTTCGATAAACTCTTTTCCCCGGTCTTTGGGATGCACCGTCCAAGCTTTCGGGGAATCTAGAACAGCTCGAACGTAGGGAGTTTCTTCTAAACGATTTGAGACCATGACCTCCCAAGAGTCTAGTGCTCCTTTTCCGGTCAGGTAATTCAGTTTAGTTTTGACGGGTGTAGGCAATCGATTTAAAATTTTGTTTTTGTAGGAGCGCCACAAAACTGATAAGGGTAGCAAGCTATCAAAACGTTGGCGAGCTGTCAGATAAACCCGACTGCTAAAAAACTTGAATCGATAAAACCCTTGTGGATCTCGCTCGTAAGGTACACGTTGATGTAGGATGCTATCCTGGGTTGGTGGACCCGTTAAGGGTCTGACCGCCATCACGTCAGAGTGTTGTTGTAATAGTTGAATGCCTTCTTCAATCCAACTGTAACCGGGCTGCTGGTGGAGTAACATATCACTATCAAAGTGAAGCACATAATCTCCGGGGACTTCTTCAATGGAGAAAATGGTGCCGAGGATAGGATAGCCTTTGTAATTGTGACTTTGGCGGATGCGATCGCCAAAATGCTTTTGATAAATGCGCTGGCGATAAGCTTCTGAATAATCAATATCAACAACCTTGTCTACTACCCCAGAGCTTAATAAGCGATCGCAATAGTCTCTGAGTTGGTCGAGGGTGCCGATACCAGGACGGCTTACTTTGTCACCGGACAGGGGTGCGGTATCTACAGCGAGTAGGCGTTGAGTAAAGGGAAAATTACACGTCCTCACTAGATGAGGAATCGTGTGCATCATGAATGGGATATCAGTTCGCGCCACCATAATTGATAGCGAACAATTGGGCGATACCATCAAAGTCTCCTTAGAAGCCGTGTCCGGATTTGGTTAGCTGTCAAGTGATTGATGATATAACGACTAGCATTATATCGGTAATTATCTACTTTACTGAGTCTATTCGGAGATGGGGAAGATAAGGAGAGTAGAGGAGATAAAGAGAATAAATGGATTTCTTCCCCAACTTCCCCACCATCAGCATTCGGGTTAGCAAGATGCCGTAAAAGTTAGACTCTCATCCAGCTACAGCCCCCTTGTTCTGCTTAGAGGATGAGGGGTTTCCTTTTTGTGGAAGTCTTACACGCAACGCTTCCTCAATCAAGATAGCCCCCATTTGACTTTGCGATCGCCTCTCTGCCGTCGCTAGTTTTTCCAAATTTTCTGCCAAATCGTCGGATAGCACCACCGAAACTCGTTTGCTCATTGGGTAAATCTCACTTTCCTAGTGAATTGAATCCTTGGTTTTTAAGGAGGTGATTTTGTTACACCTACTACAACCTTCGCTTATTTGTGTACTTCTTGACTAGAATGATGCATTTTGCGAGAGATGCAGCACGTACTTTGTTATAATAATTTTACTGAGAGCTATGGTTACACAATGCCACAAATCAAAGCCAGCCCGGTAGAAGCAAAGAGCGATCGCTCCGACAGCCCGCATCCCGATGGTGAGGACTATCGACAAGCCTTAGAAGATTTCGGAATTGCTCAACTGCTATCTCATCTGAGAAACTACGCCGACGAGGACTTCAATGCCGCTTGGATGCACTTACAGGAATACGAACTCGAAAGCCTAGCAGTTCTCCTAATACAGCGCTTAACCCAAAACCTGAACGGCAAAATGATTGCCAGTTACTTAAACACCATCCGCCATGGCAACTCTGACGTGCTTTGTGAACCAATCAGCTTGCCAATCCCACCCTCCTCAGTTGACTCCCCCACCGACTTCCCCACAGACTTTGCCCCCCGCTACCAAGAAGGCGAGCTCATTCGGTGGCGGACTCTCTCCCCAAACTCAGACTGGGGTATCGTAATGGGTCGATTTTATGCCTATGCCCGACATCAGTATCAGTGGGCAGTTGGCTATCTCATTCAACTCGACCCAGAGTCTCCTAGTGCAGCTTGGACAGCTACCGACACCGCCTGGGAAGATGATTTACAACCGCTCGAAACAAGTCCGCTCAAATCCCGCCTTCCAGACGCTTCTCCCTCTGTCCATAGCCCACCCGGACGCTACAATGCCCGACGTAGGCGCAATCCTTGTCCCCTCACTCAACGAGAGAAAAACCTGATCGACCTCTACAGCCACTGTCAACTGGCAATGACACCCAGGCAGTTTCATCGCAAGTGGGACGTGAATTACGAAACGATTGCCTATATCTGTTCTCGCTCGACTTCCACCGTGCAGTGTTGGTTCAGGAGAGGTCGAGACTACCGCCGCCCGCACCCTATTGATTTGCGTCACCTGGCTTTAATGGACTTCTTGCTAGAGCATTTTGAAGAGATTCCGGAAACCCTCACAAGTGTGTTGTGTACTCCAGAATAGTCAAACATCCAGCCCTGAGTTTTGATGTTCTCTGCCCAACGTAAGAATAATCATTTTTCCTGATGGTATTACAGGTATCTCGTATCAAGAAATGGTAGATGCACCCTGGTGATTCACCCCCAGCCTTAAACTGGGGGTTTTTTGTGCCCATTAATTCCGATCGCTCGTCATCTGTTGTACATTTGACAAAGCCACTGGCAAGTCCCCACTTGTAAAATTTAGTTATGACCCGCGTAATTGGTTTAATAAGCGGCACCTCAGTCGATGGGATTGATGCGGCTTTAGTTGAGGTAGCCGGTTCAGAAGCGGATTTAACAATTGAGTTAGTAGCGGGTGAAACCTATCCCTACCCCCCCGAACTCAGAGCGAAAATTCTAGACGTCTGCGCGGGTGCTGCTCTCTCCATGGCAGAATTAGCAGCATTAGATGATGCGATTGTTGTGCAATTTGCCCAAGCCGCTCTAGCCATCCAGAAAAACCACACTTCAGCTACCCTGATTGGCTCCCACGGTCAAACCGTCTACCATCAACCTCCTAAGATGCAGGGAAAAAAGGAAACGGGGGGGAATTCTTTTGCCTCAACAACTTTATCCTCCCATCTCCCTATCTCCTCTTTGGGATACAGTCTCCAATTGGGACGGGGAGAAGCCATCGCCGAGCTAACGGCTATCAAAACCGTCAGTAATTTTCGGGCGGCTGACATTGCGGCTGGAGGGCAAGGAGCACCGATGGTGTCGAAGGTAGATGGTTACTTGCTCTCGTCGCCTACTCAGCATCGATGTATCCAAAATATTGGTGGTATCGGGAATGTGACTTATCTCCCTCCCCGTCAGGGCAATAGCTTAGAAGGCATCTTTGGTTGGGATACCGGTCCTGGGAACAGCTTGTTAGATTTAGCCGTACAATATTTTACAAATGGCAGTAAAACCTACGACGGAGAGGGGAGCTGGGCGCGGCAGGGTAAGATTTGCGATTCTTTGCTACAGCAGTGGTTAGAGCAAGATTTTTTTCAGACACCACCGCCAAAATCCACAGGACGGGAGTTGTTTGGTCAGGACTACTTACAACAGTGTTTGGCTCAAAGTCAAGGTTATCATCTGAGTCCGGCTGATATGCTGGCAACCCTGACCGAACTCACTGTCGCCTCTATCGAACAAAGCTACCGCCGCTTTTTGCCCCAGCTTCCTGAGGAAGTTCTTTTGTGTGGGGGGGGGAGCCGCAACCTCTATTTAAAGGAACGCCTGCAAGCCAGGTTAGAATCGGTGCAGGTGCTAACTACTGATGAAGCTGGGATGAGTGGGGATTTCAAAGAAGCGATCGCCTTTGCTGTTTTGGCTTACTGGCGGATTTTGGGAATTGCTGGCAATTTACCTCAGGTTACTGGAGCTAGGGTCGCAGCAGTATTGGGAAACATCCACCCCCCCTACGGCTAAACTCTCAGCCCAGGTTCTATCTCCTGTAAAACTCCGGTTATACTGAAACATACTTGACACTATTCATCCTCATTTATGGCATTTTGCCAATTAGTGGAGTTTAAGCTAATTACTAATCTTTAATGAGGGGAATTTTAAAGACATGATGTTGGATAATAGGCAAAGGGTAACGCCGTGGCTCACACCTTTTTAATGGAGGCGGGACGCTGGACACTCCAGGGAAATTGGCTGGAGCGTAATGGGCTGCTATTCGCCGTCAAAGGTAAGACAATTATTGCCTGGGGTCGGGAGAACTGGTTCACAATGGTCACCAAACTAGTTTTTCCCGATAGTGAGCGTGAGGATATTTCGTTTCAATATCGGGGGCGTCTTGATGCTGGGGAACGACAGTATACCTTCGTCTTACAGCACAGTGTCTTAGGTCGGGTTGAGGGTGAGGGTTGGGTTACTCCAGAATCCATTGTGCAGCGCTATTGGGTCTTGGGCGATCGCCAAAGGCGCAGTGGCTTTGAAACCAGACATCGCCTTAATAACAACACTTACCATCTATCAAGTAGCATTATGGCGGGACACTATCTAACTAGCACTATGGAAGCAACGATGGAACGTCAGCCAGAATAGTAATAGTCCGACATCTAGATATCAGTAGCGTTTGGTAGATAGCCGTCTCCACGGTTAGAAGCCATGGGCTAGTGGCAGTTTCGCTGAATTTAATCAGAAATGCCAGGGGAGCCATTCCCAATCAATCGCCCAACCAAAGCAGGTAAGTGCCATTTCTAGTTTAAGTGAGCGGCTGCAACCTTAACTGACCTGATGAATGCAAGGTTGTTAGGAAAAAGATCAAAGGGGATAATTTTGCCCGGTTCTCCTTTCCTTCCTATCACTGAATGGTCAATTTTAGATTACAACCGTGAAAGAAGGAGGTAGTGCCTCACTAAATGTCCGTTCAGGCGTCATCACTTTTTGGTTGTAGGTCAAATGGGAACGCGCCATCTTCAAGCTATCACTCAGCCAATTATGACCAAAGACCCTAACGACAGTCGCATACTCGCCAATCGCTATCAACTTGTCGAGCTGATAGGCAAAGGCGCTATGGGTCAAGTTTATAAAGCTAAAGATATGTTACTTGGCGGTGTTATTGTTGCTGTCAAGTTTATTTCCCAAGCATTGCTAAATCAGAAAATGCGCCTTCGTTTTGAGCGAGAGGCAACCATCTGTGCACTACTTGGTGAAAAAAGCAATCATATCGTGCGTGTCAGAGACTATGGCGTCGATGAAAACGAGATTTCGTTCTACGTCATGGAATACCTCGAAGGCAAAAACTTGAGCGAAATTATCCGCTCACAACCTTTGCCCTTACCTCGGTTTCTCAATATTGCCCGCCAAATTGGTTTAGGACTGCAATGCGCCCACAAGGGGATTGTGATTGAAGGTGAACTCAGCCCCATTATTCACCGGGATATTAAACCCAGTAATATCCTCGTTATTCAAGACACCTCTTTTGGCGAACTTGTCAAAATTCTCGACTTTGGTATTGCTAAACTCCTGCAATCCACTAGCGATCAAACTCACTCGTTTATGGGTACTCTGGCTTACTGTTCACCAGAGCAAATGGAGGGCAAGGAACTTGACAAACGCTCCGACATTTACAGTCTGGGAGTGATGATGTTTGAGATGCTCACTGGCGAAATGCCCGTTGTCGGAGAAACTCATTCTTTCGGTGGCTGGTACAAAGCCCATCGCTTCGATTCTCCCAGAACCTTTGAGTCGGCGAATCCTAACCTAAAATTGCCGAAAATTCTGGAAAATCTAGTCATGAGCTGTCTGGCAAAAGAGCCTGCCGATCGCCCCCAAAGTATTGAACAACTTCTTCAGGCATTGGAACCGTTAGAACAGCGTTTCGGTAAAGGAAGGCAACTCGGGCAACGGATTGGTGAAGTGCTCTCTAAATTTCCGGTTGTCCAAGATGCGTCAACCCAGCACCTTCCCACCACCGATGAACTTTGCCTGCGGACTTCTTGGCCCAAAGATAAACCGAAAGCCGCTATTGTTTTTCCTCATATTATTCGCACTAACCGCGAAGTATTAGCGACCCTTTGGGTGATGCTTACCAAGGAAGATATTCAAAAACGCCAAGTTAGTACTCGCTATAACCAATTTTTGTTCTTAACCTCACCCCATCCCATGCTGTTGTGGATTACAGCACTTCACAACCGAGAACATGGCGCTCGTTGGCTGACGTGTTACCTCGATCTCAAAACATCCCTCGGTCAAAAAGTGGTGAGAATCTTAGGAGAAAATGGCTCATACCGAATCTTGTTCTTTGCTCTATCTGAACCTGAACGCTGTGCCACCGTCATGAGTTCTACCATTGCTCCGATGCAACGAAAATTGCTAATCCAATGGGCAAATGCTGGTCAGGCAGCACCGTCAGTCTCTCAGCCCCAACTCAGTAAACGCCTTCTCAAGCAGGAGTTTGAGAAACTTAAGCCCAAAATTTTAATGAAGTTAGAAGCCATTCATACCGATTATCCGACCGATATTTCTGGTTAGTTATGAATTATGAATGAAAGAAAACAATTTATTTCTCAATTCATAATTCATAACTCATAAATCAAGCTAGTTGTTTCACTTCCGAAACAAGGTTTGCCACGACATCCTTGGCACTGCCAAACAGCATCATGGTCTTGTCTTTGTAGAACAGATCGTTATCAACACCAGCAAAACCAGTACTCATGCTTCGCTTAATCACGATCGCGTGCTTGGCTTTGTCCACTTCCAAAATAGGCATTCCGTAAATCGGGCTACTGCTGTTGCTTTTGGCGGCTGGATTAACCACATCATTGGCACCAATCACCAGGGCGACATCGGTTTCATCAAATTGAGAATTGATGTCATCCATGTCGTAGAGCTGAGAATAAGGAACATTGGCTTCTGCCAACAACACGTTCATATGTCCCGGCATCCGACCGGCAACGGGGTGAATCGCATATTTTACCTCAACACCCAGTTTTTCAAGCTGATCTGCCAACTCTCGTACTGTGTGCTGTGCCTGCGCCACTGCCATACCGTAGCCGGGAACAACCACCACGTTACGGGCATAACCCAACATCATTGCACCTTCTTCAGCACCGATGCTGTGGACAACCTTATCGCCGCCATCACCCACAGCACCAGCACCACCAACCCCGCCGCCATCGCCACCAAAGGCGCTAAACAGCACATTGGGGAGCGAACGGTTCATCGCTTTACACATGATGTTGGTCAAAATCAAACCAGAAGCCCCCACCAACGCGCCAGCAACAATTAGCATATCGTTCATTACCACAAAACCGGCTGCGCTGGCAGCTAAACCGGAAAACGAGTTCAGCAGTGAGATCACAACCGGCATATCGCCGCCGCCAATGGGGAGGACGAACAATATCCCCAATACCGAGGAAACCCCAACCATTGTTAGGAAGACCGTTAGATTTTCGGGTGTGACGAGCAGATAACCACTGCAAACCAAAAAGCTAATTAATAACAAGGCATTAAAGGGCTGCTGCAAGGGAAATTTGACTGGTTTTCCGGCAATCAAACCTTGCAACTTACCAAAAGCAACCAAACTACCCGTTAAAGTGACACCACCAATTAAGACACCGAGAATCACGGTAATAGTGGAACCGATAGGTACGCCTACACCCGCGTCAATTAAGCGCCAAAATTCACCAATCGCAACCAGTGCGGAAGCCGCACCGCCCAAGCCATTCAGCAAACCTACCATCTGGGGCATGGCGGTCATTTCTACTTTATAAGCCGCGATCGCACCGATAATTGACCCAAGGGCAATCCCCACTAGAACCATTTGATAGTTCAAAACCTGTTGGTTCAATAAAGTCGCCACTACTGCCAGTAGCATACCCACCGATGCCAACACATTGCCATTACGAGCGGTGGCTGGCGAACCCAACTTTTTCAAACCCAAGATAAATAATGAGGTCGCCACTAAATACGTTAGTTCGATCCCAGTCGCCAGAAAGTTGGTCATGCCTTCACCTCTTTTTTCTTGAACATTTGCAACATCCGATCAGTCACCAAGAAACCACCCACTACATTAATAGTTGCCAGCACCACAGCAATTAAGCCCAAAATCACCGTGACATTCCATTCCTTCGGACCGGCAATAAGCAACGCGCCGATGACGGCAATACCAGAAATAGCGTTAGCACCAGACATTAAAGGGGTGTGGAGGGTTGGCGGCACTTTGTTGATTACTTCAAAACCCACAAACGATGCCAGCACAAAGACGAACAAACTCGCAATCAATGCGGTTGTCATAGGTTGAAAAACTCCTTATTTGTTGATTGTTGATTGGCAAAGGCGATGAACCCTGAACATAACCTATACCGCTGCACTCATTTGAGCTAAGACATCCTTGACTCGTTGGTTGAGAATTTCACCCCCATGGGTGATGCAAGTGCTGGCAATGATGTCATCGTCAAAATTTAACTGCAACTGACCCTCTTTAATCAGGTATTGCAGCAGAGTAGAGATGTTCTTGGCGTACATCTGACTGGCATTAACTGGCATTGAAGATGGCAAGTTAATCGGACCAATAATCGTCACCCCGTGGCGCACGACATCTTTACCCGCTTCAGTACCAGCACAGTTACCTCCTTGTTCGGCAGCGAGATCGACAATCACCGATCCCGGCTTCATCTGTTGCACCATTTCTTCACTCACCAGTAGGGGAGCCTTTTTCCCTGGCACCTGAGCGGTGGTAATCACGATATCCGCTTGTTGGACGTGTTCAGCAATGAGTTCCTGAGTGCGCTGCTTAGATGCCTCAGAGACTTCTTTGGCGTAACCCCCTTCAGCTACGGTATCTTCATCAAGGGTGACTTCCACAAACCTAGCACCAAGGCTTTGTACTTCTTCCTTAACCGCCGGTCGAATATCAAAGGCTTCGACGACAGCACCCAAGCGTCGGGCAGTTGCGATCGCTTGCAGTCCCGCCACACCCGCACCGATCACAAACACTTTAGCAGGCTTAATCGTGCCAGCAGCGGTCGTCAGCATGGGGAAAAACTTCGGCAACGCTGCTGCTGCAATCAGTACCGCTTTGTAACCTGCCACGCCAGCTTGAGATGAGAGCGCATCCATACTCTGGGCGCGGCTGGTGCGGGGGATCAACTCCATGCCAAACGCCGTTACTTTGCAATTTGCCAGTTGCTGCACAAGTTCGGGTTTGCCCAAAGGGTTGAGGAAGCTGATTAATGTGGTTCCTTCCCGCATTTGGTTAATTTCCTGCTCTTTGGGCAGGCTAACTTTTAGCACGACATCGCTATCACCCCACAGCATTGCTGTATCAGAGCTTAACTGAGCACCCGCCTCTTCGTAGGCGCGATCGCTAAAGAACGCTCCCTCTCCAGCACCCGTTTCCACCCAAATTTCCAAGCCCTGTTTGACTAAACGGGCAACTGTGTCAGGAATCAAGGCAACTCGATTTTCTCCGACTTCAATTTCTTTGACAAGGGCTATTTTCATAAGCACTCCTTAGTAACGGTAGTAACGGTCAAAAAAAATTCGTGACTCCCAAGTGGTTTCAAGTTTTGAAGAGAGCACTGAAAATCATGACAGCCGTTGCAGTCCACTGTTGTTCCTTTGAATACCCCTGATTGATTTTATTTGGGGGAGTCGTATCTCGCGTAGCCGTGAGCCTTTCGGACATTTGCCTTGCCTTTTAGAGTATGCAGGTTTAAAGGGGAAGGAGAAAATATAATTTCTTTTGACCGTTCAACCCTGTTCCCTGACTTGGGAAAAGATGTGTTTCCTCTGGCAAAATGTGCGATCGCTCACTCAGTCTTCGTATTTAGGCTTACTCCGCATACCACAGTTCAAACCTAGCTTGCCCTTAACGAAATATCTATAGCAAATGTCCTCTTGTTTCTGCAACCAACAACTTGTGTCGCTTTATCTTTACTTCCCCCTGAAGACTCCTATTATCTTGTCTTGGATTTCACACCAGAAGCTGACCCAGTTCGCAACGGGGCTGATAAGCCCATAACTCCTTGCATACTAATGTTGATCGGGCAATCCGAACGCCTATTTTTAACTTCTCTTAGGAATTCCGAGTTTGCATCTCATGGCTGCTCGTGTGATTGTTACTACTCAGCAGGATTCAGCAGTTTTTTTCAGTGGGTGTGTATAGTTAGCTACAAAAAGCTCTGGGAAATTGGAAACAGGTCATTGCCAAGCCTTAACACTACGTCAGTGAAAATGTAGTGTAGCACTGAATTCTCTAGTGCAGCGTGGCGGAAATAAGTGACCCCCTTGTCCTCTTTATCCCCCTTGTCTCTCTTGAAGTAGTCAAAAACTGCTGCCGAGATGCACTAGTTTTTTGGGTTTCCTTGCCTCTTCTCCCAACTCCCGGCACTTTCGGAGTGCCTCGAACGTCTCCCCTAGTGACTCAAGTCTGCTAAAGTCAAAAACAGTAAAATTTAGTAACAAAAGTTCAGATTCTGATTCCGACAGAAGTAGTAAATCTATGATTTCCAAAAAATTTTCTATGGGACGCTTGTTCTCAGCATTGGCGATTAGCGGTTGTTTGCTGACTGGCATCGCTGCCACTAGTTTCGCTCAGAGCAATTCCGGACTCACCATCTTTAGCGGTGTTGAACGGGAAAATCTCCTGAGATATTACTTAGATTTTGGGGGTCGTGCGAACCAGTGGGATCGTTACCGACTGAGGATTCCTGCCAAAAAAATGGAATTGGGGGTTTCTCAGTTTGTCATTTCCTATCCCGATTATTATACGGGCAAGTTTGACCCCGACCGCATTGAGGTGCGTGTCAAAGGCGAATCCGTTCCCCTTTCTGAGGTGAACTGGGATCAAGAGAATTACCGAATCCAAATTTATTTGGATGAACCTATTCAAGCCGGGAATAAGGTTGAAATTGTCCTCTCTAACGTCAAAAATCCACGCTTTGGCGGGACATTCTACTTTAACTGTTTGATCTTAACTCCAGGTGATATTCCTCTACCTCGTTCTGTCGGCACCTGGATTTTGACGATTAGTTGACGTTTTCATCCCAAAGCAGGAATCGATTAAGCTCCCTTTCTGTTTAAATGCTATAATTATAGATTGTGACTCTTTGTGACGTCAGGGGAAAGCGGCAAAACCCGCCCCGCTTTCTTGCGAATTTTCCTGTAAGGGATGGGATGTCTAGCGGAATTAGGTTTAACTCATGACTAAGCGTACATTAGGCGGCACTAACCGCAAACAAAAAAGAAAATTGGGTTTTCGAGCTCGAATGCGCACCAAAAACGGTCGAGCTGTGATTAAAGCCCGTCGCAGCAGGGGACGTTTTCGTCTCTGCGTATAGATGGCAAGATTTGCTGTCGATTTGTAGCGACCGACACTAATCGTCGGTCGATTTTGCTATTAGGAGTCTCTCGGAAGTGTTGCCTCAACTCAATCGACTGAAACACTGGCGAGATTTTCAAGCGGTTTATCAGAAAGGAATTCGGCGTTCGGGGCGTCATTTAACCTTACGGGGGCTGCGTCAGCCCGTCAGTACTGGACATGGATCAAATCGAAGCAAGTGGAACGAAGAAGAGCAGCCGCCCACCCGCATTGGCATTTCCATCAGCCAAAAAGTTAGCAAAAAAGCAGTGGTGCGCAATCGCATTAAGCGCCAAATTCGGGCGGCTTTGCGCCAGTTGTTGCCAGGACTATCACCGGGATGGCGACTGGTGGTGGTAGTGCGCCCGACAGCTCTAGAGTGCGATTATGCACAAATTTTGAGAGAATTAGAGCAGTTGATGGTAGAAATTGAGGTAGTCAATGGGCATTAAAGAAGAAACGTTCTTCGAGGGCGGACCTCATGTGGGCGATCTGATTATTAACCTTTTGGTAGGATTGACGATCATTGGCTTGCCCTTAACCGTAGGTGCAATCGTGCGTGCCTTGTGGCTACGCTATCGAATTACAAATCGCCGCATCACGGTGACGGGAGGATGGCAGGGACGCGATCGCACCGATATTATCTATGCTGAAGTCGCGAAAGTTAAAAAAATTCCCCGTGGTATTGGTGCTTGGGGAGATATTGTGGTCATCCTCAAGGATAATAGCCGCTTAGAATTGAGAGCCATCCCTCGGTTTCGTGAAATCTATGACTATATTGCCGAACGAGCTGCCGACAAAAATAGCAAACCTCTTGATTCAGTAAAGGCTTAGGGTATCGATATCGGCGGGAAAGCTCTACTGTGGGTAGTTGAGCTTCAACATTCAAAGAGGATTTTTTTGAACGTTGAAGGGACGCGGCACGGGTATTTGTCCCTATTTTTCCAAAAGAACCCGTACTCCCGAAGAACCCGTACTCCCGCCGCAACCTGTAGATAGCCGGAATTCAATAAATGTTCTTGTGAGAAGGCGATCGTATTCAGAAGCTGCCTGTAGACCGATGCTGACAATGAATTCTCTCATTTGGACAAATATTAGATAGATTAGATTCAGAAAACTTTACAACGCCTAGGTTGACTTTATACGAATGGATTTTGGTATCGGGTTTCTCTCTAACAACGTCATGTTGCCAATCCTGGATTTCTTTTACGGGATTGTGCCAAGCTATGGTCTTGCTATCGTGGCACTGACCTTGGTTATTCGCTTTGCCCTCTATCCCCTCAATGCAGGTTCCATTCGCAACATGAGGCGTATGCGAATCACCCAACCGCTCATGAAAAAGCGGCAAGAGGAAATTCAGAACAAGTATGCCGACGACAAGGTTAAACAGCAGGAGGAAATGAGCAAGCTTTTTAAAGAGTTTGGCAACCCCCTAGCTGGGTGTTTCCCCGTCCTGTTACAAATGCCAGTGCTGTTCGCTTTGTTTGCGACTTTGCGGGGTTCACCCTTTTCAGATGTTAAGTACGCTGTTAACCTTCAAATCTTTCCCCAAGAAAAAATAGAGTTCATTCAACCCCAAGCCTTTGCGACCAAACCGCAAAATATTTACTTTACTGATGGGGCTCATGCCCCCGTCGCTGCCGTGTTACCAGGAGGCAACCGATTAGTAGAGGGTGAAAAAACGAAACTAGAATTTCAGACCGTTGAAGGCAAACCCCTAAAAGCCTTGTTAGCAGAGTATCCAGACACAAAAATCATTCCGAACTGGCACATTACCAAAGGGGAAGAACTCCTTCGTCTGAATGAAGACGGTACCCTCGAAGCCCTACAGCCAGGAGAAGTCACCTTAGAAGGTAAGCTTCCAGGACTAGCCGCCGATAAAGGCTTCTTGTTCATTGATGCCCTAGGGCGCGTGGGTGCCTTTGAAGACGATGGAACCATCCACTGGGATATCGTGGGCATGATCCTCTTCTTTGGCATCAGCTTGTACGTCAACCAGATTCTCACGGGTCAGAATGCCAGCGATGCTGCCCCTCAGCAAAATACAGTCAATAAGATTACTCCGGTCTTGTTTTCTGGAATGTTTTTCTTCTTCCCGTTGCCTGCTGGGGTACTGATGTATATGGTGATTGCCAATATTTTTCAGACAGCCCAGAGCTTCATTTTGATGCGAGAACCGTTGCCAGAAAATATCCAAAAGATGATGGAAGAACAAGAGAAACAGGACAAGAAAAAAGAGAGGTCTGAAAAGGCAAAATCTGGGGAGGGTCGAGAAGCGCTGCCATTTGAACCCAAACGCTCTAAGAAGAAAGCGTCAAGTTAGTTATGAACAATCAACTCATGCAGCGAGGTCAACAGTGGCTGGAAGAACTTTTACGCTTGTCGAGTTTACCGACATCGGTTCAGGTAACAGATGGTGATGACTCACAAGCCGATAAACCCAGTTATTGGTTGACTATTGATGAAACTCCGTTGACTGAAGCACAGATTCAAAGCTTGATTGGACCGGATGGAGTCGTGATTGATGCGCTTCAGTACTTAGCGAATTCAAGTCTCAATTTGGGTGCGGCGGATTATGGGCAAGCGGCTTACACCGTTGAACTCAACGGCTACCGCCTCCGGCGTCAAGAGGAACTTCGGCTATTAGCCGAGCGTGCTGCCCAGCAAGTTCGGCAGACGGGTCAAGAGTTAGAATTGAAATCTCTGTCTGCTGCTGAACGGCGTCAAGTTCATACCTTTTTGAAAGAGTGCGAAGATTTGGAAACTCATAGTCGGGGGCAAGAACCAGACCGCCGTTTAGTGGTCTGTTTGCGGTCTTAGTTAGCATTGCAGCCCGAACAACTAGTCATTAGCGACTGACTAACGGCGCTATGAATCGTTTGGAGGAGGGTATCAGCATCATGGAGGCAATTTATATTCCCGGACTGCTCAAATTACCCGAGCAAACCGATGTAATTCAGGTGAATGAATGCCTTGCTGGTTTGGAAACACTAATGCCAGTGCGAGGGCGTTTACAAGTAACCCATCAGGGGACTTACATAGAGGTTTCAGCTAAAGCCGAAACAATCGTCACCTTATCCTGCCATCGCTGTTTACAAGAGTACAATCACCGTTTAAGTATTGACGTATCAGAACTCATTTGGTTAGACGAGTCAGCCAATCAGCCCGATAGCGAACCAGTGGAGCAAGAAATTCCCTTGGAAGATTTGGTAGAAACACTGCACCCACAGGGATATTTTTATCCAGACACTTGGTTGTACGAACAACTGTGTTTAGAACTTCCTCCACGACAGCTATGTGACCCCCAGTGTTTGGGAATCAACGTGAGTGAAAACGATCATACAAAACCAATCGATCGGCGTTGGCAAGCCCTGGAAGCCCTTAAAGGGCGGCTCCCTGGATAAATTCCCTTATCCGGATGGGTAATCATCCCAAGGGAAATTAGCAAGGAAATGGTAGTGTCGTTTGAATTTTTAACGCTCAATTTCTAGTGCTATGAGTTTTAATGATGAGTTTGAGCTGCTCCTGCGTGCCCGCTATCCGTTGATTTATATTCCTACCCTGGAAGAAGAACGAGTAGAAGTTGCGATCGCTCAAACAGCAAAACGCTCGGGCGATCGCGCCGTCTACATCTGGGATTTTGTGGACGGCTACCAGGGCAACCCGAATGATGAGGGGTTCGGACGCCGCAATCCGCTACAAGCGTTAGAATTTTTAGATAAAATAGCGGAAAATGCGGCTTCGATCTTTATATTAAGAGATTTTCACCGATTTCTAGAGGATATCTCCGTTTCTCGTAAGCTTAAAAATCTGTCGCGTCTTTTAAAATCCCAACCCAAGAATATTGTCATCGTGACGCCCCAAGTTGCCGTCCCCTCAGATTTGACAGAAGTGCTGACGGTACTGGAATTTCCTCTACCTGATGTATCGGAAATCAACACCGAAGTAAAGCGCTTGCTCACGGCTACAGGTCAATCCCCGAATGATAAAGTCCTTGATGATCTGGTGCGTTCCTGTCAGGGGCTGTCCCTCGAGCGGATTCGTCGGGTACTTGCTAGGGCGATCGCTGCCCATGGGCAAATTTTGCCAGAAGATGTGGAAATGGTTCTGGAAGAAAAACGCCAATCGATTCGCCAAACCCAGATTTTAGAGTTTTACCCAGCAACCGAGCAAATTTCTGATATCGGCGGCTTGGATAACCTGAAAGACTGGCTGCTGCGTCGAGGGGGAGCTTTTACCGAACGTGCCAGACAATATGGGTTGCCCCATCCCCGTGGTTTGTTGCTAGTGGGCGTTCAAGGTACGGGAAAATCTTTAACCGCTAAAGCGATCGCTCATCACTGGCACCTCCCTCTGCTACGGTTGGATGTGGGGCGTCTATTTGGGGGTTTAGTTGGGGAATCAGAATCCCGTACCCGACAGATGATTCAGCTTGCAGAAGCCTTGGCTCCCTGCATTCTCTGGATTGACGAAATTGACAAAGCTTTTTCGGGATTTGATTCTAAAGGAGATTCCGGCACAACCAGCCGCGTCTTCGGCACCTTTATTAGTTGGCTCGCTGAAAAGCGATCGCCCGTTTTTGTTGTCGCCACTGCCAATAATATCCAAGCATTACCCCCAGAAATGCTCCGGAAAGGTCGGTTTGATGAAATCTTCTTCGTCGGTTTACCCAGCCAAGAGGAACGCCATGCTATTTTTGAACTCCATCTAGCTCGACTACGACCTCACAATCTCAAAAGTTATGATATCGAGCGCTTGGCTTACGAAACTCCTGACTTTTCAGGAGCGGAAATTGAACAAACCCTGATTGAAGCCATGCATATTGGCTTTAGCCAGAACCGAGACTTTACCACCGATGATATTCTGGAATCTGCCAGCCAGATTGTACCCCTAGCTCGCACAGCGCAAGAACAAATCCAGTTCCTTAAAGACTGGGCTGCTGCTGGCAAAGCTCGTATGGCTTCTAGAGACAGCCGTTTGAGCAGTCGCATTCAGCGCCAATTCCAGTAGATTGTTGTTGCTATTAACCACAATGTAGGGTTCATTGTTGATTTCGATGAACCATGAACCATGAACTATGAACTCTAACAACTCACCACTTCCTATGAGTTTGTCAGGTATTACTAAGTTTTTCCTCGGTTTTACTCTCGGTATCTCCCTCTTACTGGGTACTAGTGTTGCCGCTGCCTATTACTTCTACACAAAGCTTTCGGTTAACCCTCCCAGACCCATTTTTGCCGAAGAGCAACAGCCAGAAAAACCGATTGCTCAACCCGTAAAGGCTCCGAAAGCATCTTCGCAGAACAACCCCTCTAAACCCAGCCCAGCTCCTAGTAAGTCGCCAGCAACGGCAGCATTACCGCCAGGAGCCTATACAGCGAAAGTTAGCTGGCCCGAAGGGTTAAGTCTCCGAGATTCTCCTGGTTTAGAAGCCAGCCGTATTGGTGGGGTAGCTTACAACCAAGAAATTATTGTCTTGCAAGAAAGCGACGATAAAAAATGGCAGAAAGTGCGATTGGCAGAAGGCGAACAAGAAGGTTGGGTAAAAGCGGGTAATATTGAACGAGTTGATAACTAAAGAATTACCAACAAAATCATTGCCATTGACAGGCAAAATGTGTCCTACGGGTAATTTATTTTTTGGAGTCAGACGTCAGATACAAGCTCTGAGATTAATGTCTCCTGTAGAAGGAAACCCGTTAGACATCCACCCAGCAGCCGGAGCTACAATCCTAACCCACTCGCGTCCTTCGCTATCGAGTCTGAATTGTGGGGGATTAGCGAGTGTTACACTATCTCCAAAGAACACGCCGCTGATTCTAGGGGCATTTTGATCCGGTCTTTCACGAATAGCCACACCCTCCGATCCATCATAAACAACTCTACGGCAACGACCAGGGGAAGGACGAGAAACTTCTTCACTATTGCCTCCTGCATTAGAGCAGGGTTTAAGGTCTTTTGCTTGGACAAATCCGCTGATCGGAGAGCTAATGGCTATCCAACCCGCCCTGCCGCTTTCTTCTGCCAGCTTCACTTGTTCATTTGGCTGCAAGGCTCGAATGGGATTAACTGTTGAACGTTCTGAGTAGACAAATATAGAATTCCCTGCGGCGCGGCACTGCCCCATCAACCCCTGTGCTAAGTCAAAGTCGCTCTTTTCACGGGACGAGATTGATTCTGTTGCAACGCTAGAGGGAGCTGAAGTTGTGGGAGTCATGACGGCACCAGTAGCCTCTAAACCCCCTACAGGGCTTACTAAAAAAACCAAGAGAGCAACAGGCTTGCCCCAGTAGTTCATCCTTTTCATGCGATTTATCCCCCTCATCTGATTTAATTGAGTGTTTTAAGTCAAAACGCAAACTAAAACAATCATAAGACTCAACTGCAAATCGGCTTACCGATCGCCCGTGCGGATGTCGAGGAAAGCAAGGGGGATCAGGAACATAACAGAGCCGCAGGAAAAACGTTCCTTTGGATCTCGTGAAATATCAGCGAGTCCATTATGTTAAGAAAGTTGACTAAATCTAAACCTTGATTGCAATAGTTTAGATACCCCTTAAGTAAATGAAAACTGAATGGTAGCTTGAGAAAGCCTCTCTGGATTCATTTACTACAATTTCAACAAAAATGTACAACAAAAATACAAACAAGGATCTATTAACTGCCCTTGTTACTGCTGGACTGGGTGCAGGAGTTGTTACCTCTTTTGCAGTTAGCCAAGGTCAAAATCCCCTTTTGGCTCTGGCAATTACAGGTATAGCAGCTCTATTTGCTGTTCTCTTTGATAAAGCGGGATTACTTTAAACTCAAAATTTGTTACAAAAAATAATGATTTTCCGAAATTAAAGGTTCGATAGACACAATTGTAGGCGTTTGACCCCATCAAAAAACTTGGTCAGACCCAGGGAGAACCAAAGTCAATTTTGAGAGGGCTTTGGTTTTTTTAGTTCAAAAAAGATATAATATGACGTTCCAAAAAATTAAAGATATCTCCCCTAACGGAATTTTGCTTGATAAACTAGCGTTAAAAATTGTCTCGTAGAATTATGGAAACCCTTGCCTATCTCGATCTTGCCCTAGCCTACGAAGCACCAGCGAATACCACTCCAGAGAGCTTGCAGTTGGATGAGTGGCTAACATTACCCAAGTTTTCGACATCCGTTCGCCTTTACCTGCTGACACTAGTCGTTATTTTCGGTATTTTCGGAATTGCAGGCGAAGCCTTAGCACAGACGATCAGACAAGGTAGTAGAGGTTCAGACGTGACTGAGGTTCAGCAGCGTTTGCGGGAACTGGGGTATTTCAAGGAACAACCCACCGGCTATTTTGGTGAAATCACGGAGGATGCGGTGATTGGCTTCCAGTTAGAGAAAGGGCTGACTCCAGATGGTATTGTTGGGCAGCGCACTCGAACACAGTTATTCGGTGGTACAGTTGGGTCTAGCTTTAATACGGCGGTTTCCCTAGGAACTCTGCCACCTCCCACTAATCTGATGGGAACTCTGCCACCGCCCCCCAATTCTTCAGGGACGTTTCCACTTCCCCCCAGCATTCCAGGAGGTATTCCTATCCAAGATGTTACCCAAGAGCCTTTTGTCAGAGAACTGAGTCCTGGCGATCGCGGACAAGAGGTTATTGAACTTCAACTCAAGTTGAGACAAGAAGGGTTTGATCCAGGTGCTGTTGATGGCGTTTATGGTATTCAAACCGAGAGAGCTGTTAGACAGTTTCAGATAACCAATGGTTTGTTATCTAACGGTGTTGCTAGTCAGGAAACACTGGCTGCACTGGGTATCGTTGCTGAAATTGCTGGCTGCGCTCGGGCTGGCTATGTAGTAGTTGTACCTGTTAGTAATGGCGATACACTGACATCTGTACAGCGATACATTTCGAGTGCTTGTCCAGATGATTCACGACGAGGCAAGTTTGTCAATGCTGGAGCATTCCGCAGTCGTGCCAGTGCTGAAAGCCGCTCTTATTTTTTGCGATCGCAGGGACTGGATGCACGGGTAGCACGTTTCTGATTTTCAAGCAAAAAGAACCGACTGAAAAGTCGGTTCTCTAAATTTTCGGTCTCTTCGAGGGAGGAAATTCTAGCCCCTACCTAGCTCAACGCTTCCAAATAATCCCGCACGCGATTACGACGTTTGGGTTGCCGCAATTTTTGCAGGGCTTTTGCCTCAATTTGGCGCACTCGTTCACGAGAGAGTTCCAATGCGCGACCAATTTCGGCTAATGAGTAAGGATGACCATCTCCCAACCCAAATCGCATGCAAATCACATCCCGTTCGCGGCTAGTGAGATCCGCTAGCAGTTGCTGCAAATCTCGCTGTAGCGCTTCTCGCATTAAGACTTCTTCTGGAGAGGTTTCCTCAGTTTCGAGCAAATCCCCCAGTTCGGTGTCTTTTTCTTTGCCCACTTTAATTTCTAATGAAACTGAGCGAGGTACTCGCAGCAAGACTTCTCGTACCTGAGGCGCATCCATTTCTAACTCTTTGGCAATATCCTCAATAGTTGCCGTGCGACCTTGTTCTTGAGAAATCTTACGCTGGGCTTTTTTTATTTTGTTGAGTTTTTCGGTGATATGAACTGGCAAGCGAATGGTACGACTTTGAGTGGCAATCGCGCGGGTGATACCCTGACGAATCCACCAATAGGCGTAGGTGCTAAAACGATACCCTTTGGTGGGATCGAATTTCTCAACCGCTCGCTCCAGTCCCAGAGTACCTTCCTGAATTAAATCGAGAAGTTCTAAACCGCGATTTTGATACTTTTTGGCTACGGACACCACTAAACGTAAGTTAGCTTTGATCATGTGTTCCTTAGCCCGGATACCCTGAGCTTGGATTTGATCTAGCTCCTGGACGGTTAGTCCAGCTAATTCTGCCCAACGCCGCTTTCCGACTGACAACATCGGTTTCAGGTTTGAAACTTCGACACCAGCGACAGCAGCCCACCGTTCCAAAGAGGGGCGGTGTCCCAATTGAGACGCTAGACGATCATGAGTCTCTATTAGATGAACAAAATGGGTGATCGTTTCATCTTCTGGCATAGCCGACTGGGTTCGCAATTCCAACAGTCGCATATGGCGCTGAACTTTTTGGGCTTCGGAGACTTCCTCATCTCGCCTCAGTAACCGAACTCGACCGATTTCTTGAAGGTATAACCGAACCAAATCGGTGGTGCGGCGGTTGGCACTTTGGGTAAAGCTAGCAGCCTCCGCGTCTTCAATCTCCGTTTCAACCAAATCATCCACTGGTCTTTCCAGATCTTCGCTGTAGACAGGCAGCTCGTGGTCGATTTCCGTGTCGGCATAGAAAGGAGTGGCTGGCATAATAATCTCTTAATTACGACCGATGACAACACTTGATAACGAGTGTGTCACACTTACTACTAGAATTCCCACCCTTGATGACCGGATAACAGCGCTTATCTTTTTTTTCACCAGCAAAGGTTACCCGTTTACTTTGGGAACCCCACTTGGTGTGTACTGCTATGCGTGTGGCTTTAGCCTCAATCACTACCCGACTTTTGGCATTAAGCCTAAAAATCTGTCATTAGTAGGATGACTGTGCTTCTCCTCATAGCTGATAGTATAAGCGATGTACCACATGGGCAGTAGTGACTTTCGTCAAAGGTTGTATTAATCTACATCACCAATCCGGTCGATTCCTGAAAATTTCCCAGATCTAAGAAAAAATTTTTAAAATAAAGTTCCTCTCCCTTGTGAGAGCGGGGGAGCTGG
>NZ_JADEWY010000256.1 GCF_015207375.1 Coleofasciculus sp. LEGE 07092
CATTTAAGATTGTGATCGCTCTTGGAATCGAGATGATAGGGAATCATGTCATTAGTGTTGTTTGATGACAAGAGCTAACCCCCTATCTTACCTCAAAACCTCAATAATTTTAGATGCGTTTACCCTGCTTACCTTGGCTGATAGCCTTCTTGCACTCGGCTAAACTCTTATTAGTACTGTATCAACTTAGCCGTTCAAGTTGCCTCATGACATTTAGTTTCCAGGCAAAGGAGTTTTACGAGGGATTGGGATATGTTGTGTTTGGTCAACTGGATGATTATCCTGAATCTCACACTCTTTACTTTATGCGAAAGACACTAACAACAGCTTAATAACCGCTGCTGTAGTCGAGTGTAACGCTGCTGCTGATTCGTTTGGTTCAGGGCGATCACTATTGCTTTCTTTGAGCCTATCAAAATTGCCAGTTTCTTTGCTCTCGTCAGCCCTGTGTAGAGCAGATTACGAGATAGCATCAGGTAATGTTGAGTATATAACGGCAGGATTACTACTGGATATTCGGAACCCTGGCTCTTGTGAATTGTTACTGCCCAGGCGAGAGTAATTTCATTCAAATCAGCATAGTCATAGGTAACGATGCGTTCTTGGTAATGCACCTGAACTTCCTGCTCGGTGGTGTCAATCGCGGTTATGACTCCCAAATCTCCATTAAAAACTTCCCGTTGGTAGTCGTTGGTCTGTTGGATAATGCGTGAAGCGAAGCTGTCGCGTTAGCGAATCGCCTACTCTTAAGGTCATCCCACCACGAGTTATCTCAACTTTATCAGCAGAAGGAGGATTAATGAGCTGCTGGAGTACTTGATTAAAGTTACGAGTCCCTACCACTCCTCGTGTCATTGGGCAGAGTAGCTGCACATCAGAGTCTGGATTAAATCCTAGTTTGGGTATCAAATATTCAATCAACTCACAGACAACTTGCACCCCATGTTCGGGTTGATGTCCGCCTCCGTGCCAGAGACAATCGGAACGAGGATTATCGGAAATTAGTTCTATAGAAGGGAACTGCCCTTTATTAATTTGGTGAGCTGCGGTGACAATCGCACTTTGAGTAGCTTGACGAAATACCTGAGTTAACCGCACCACTGGCACTCGACCGGAGTGAATTAAATCAGAGAGGACGTTTCCTGCACCAACCGATGGAAGTTGGTCAATGTCTCCTACTAAGAGCAATTGGGCCTCCTTGGGGACGGCTTTGAGTAGGGAGTATGCCAGAAATAAATCCAACATTGAAGCTTCATCTACTACAATTGCGTGATAAGGTAAGGGATTTTCTTCATCACGCTTAAAGCTCATCGTCCTGGGGTCAAATTCCAACAACCGATGCAGAGTTTTGGCTTCCAGCCCCGTCATTTCTGCTAACCGTTGAGCGGCGCGTCCGGTGGGAGCTGCTAGACCAATGGATTTGCCCATGGCTTTCCATAATGAGACAATGGTATGAGTCGTGAAGGTTTTCCCACAGCCGGGTCCACCAGTGAGAATTGTCAACGGGGAATAAGCCGCTATCTCTACAGCTTGTTGCTGCTTTTCGGAAAGTTCAATGCCTCGACTGGTTGTAAAGCGAGAAATCCAATTTTGGACACGGGGTAAATCAACGCACTGAGAGTGTAAAAGATTTTGCTGGAGTCGTTTTGCCAGATTCTGCTCAGTGTAATAGAAGGTGGGTTTATAGCATAGAACTCCTTCTGCTTCCTGCCCTGTGCCTTCTTCATCAACGCTATTGTCTACAATGAGTTCTTGCAGAATAGCCATTTCCTTGATGATTTGTGCGATTACTTCAACCGAGGGAGTATGAGAGTCAGTAGTGAGTTGGGAGTGTGTTTGTTCAATTAATTCAGCTTGAGGTAAATAACAGTGTCCGTCTTCAGCCGCTTCACTCAAAACGTGAACCAATCCGGCGCGATATCGAAATTCTGAATCGTTCGGGACGCCTAAGTTTTGGGCGATTTTGTCAGCGGTGAGGAAGCCGATACCGTAGATGTCTGCGGCAAGTTGGTAGGGATTTTCTGTAACGGTTGAAATCGCTCCTCCTCCATACTGTTTATATATCTTCACCGCATAAGTGGTAGAAACGCCATGCCCTTGCAGGAATACCATCACCTCTTTGATGGCTTTCTGCGTTTCCCAAGCCTGTTGAATCATGCGGATGCGCTTTTTGGCGATGCCTTTGACTTCAACTAGTCGCTCAATTTGATGCTCAATCACATCCAGGGTATCGAGTCCGAAGTGGGCGACGATGCGTTTAGCGGTGACGGGTCCCACTCCTTTTATGAGTCCGCTGCCTAAATACTTTTCGAGTCCGGTGAGGGTGGCGGGTTTGGTTTCGGTGTACTGAGTGACCTGAAATTGAGCGCCATACTGGGGATGTTCGCGCCAAAATCCTGTCAGTTGTAGCGTTTGTCCGGGCTGGATATTGGCAAAACTGCCGACGATGGTGGTCAACTCTTTGGCTTTGGGGCGCTGCAAACGTGCCACGGTGTAACCGGATTCAGCGGAGTGATAGGTTAAGCGTTCCACCACTCCCGTCATTGTTTCGTACTGGAGAGCCGCATTGACTCTCGGTTGGGCGGAATCTGACATCGCGGTGAGTTATCAAGGATAGCTGTTGTCTCGAAAAGGAGCAGGAATTCTGCGGACGTTCATATAGTAAATATGTACTATATTGCGCTCTCAAAGCAACAGCGTCCCTCTATCAGTGTCAGTTTGCGGAGATTGGCGATGATCGCCTACTTTGAGAGTAACTTTCTAGCCCACATTCCGCACTTCAATATGTAGTATAACTGAAGTATGAGGGGCGATCGCTAAACGATCCAAATAATCAAGTAAAAGTACTC
>NZ_JADEWY010000029.1 GCF_015207375.1 Coleofasciculus sp. LEGE 07092
TTGCCTAATCGACTTATCAGTTGACCTGTAGTAATTTTGACGAGTTAAATACAGGTTATGCTTTCAAACTATTGTTTTGTCTAGGTTCGGGCGCTTGGTGCGGCTCGAGTGCCGTTACAAGCGCATTTACTAATATAGCCCCTCTATTAGCCACTGTCAACCTTTTTGACTATCTTTTTTTTAAATTGTCTGAAATTCCTACCAGAGTGCCTTTTGAGCTAAGTTGGGTTGGGAAAACAAAAGACATTGGTTAAAGTGAGTTTTTAGAGATGGCAGCCTTACCTCCATTGATAGCGCTAGACCCTCTTTTGCGTAGTTGGTTGCTAGAGGATATCGGTCGAGGCGATCACACAACCCAAGGCTTGTTCAGCTCAGAGATTCGGGTAGGGCAAGCTGAATGGACTGCCAAGGAATCTGGTGTGATTGCGGGATTACCCATCGCTAGGCGGGTATTCCAGCTATTGAGCGAACAAACGCGCTTTATTCCTACTGTTGAAGAAAGTGAACCCTGCCGTCCGGGACAGATAATTGCTCATCTACACGGTTCCCTTGATACCCTACTGATGGGAGAACGAGTCGCCCTTAACCTCGTAATGCATTTAAGTGGTATTGCTACCCTGACACGCCAGTATGTAGACAAAATTGCCGATTTGCCGACTCAACTGGTCGATACCCGCAAAACAACACCCGGGCTGAGGCTGTTGGAAAAATACGCTATTCAGCTTGGAGGGGCGACTAATCATCGATTAGGGTTAGACGATGCCGTGATGATTAAAGACAATCACATTGCTGCTGCTGGTGGTATTAAGGAAGCGATCGCTTCCATTCGTTCTCAAATCCCCTATCCCCTGACGATTGAAGTTGAAACAGAAACGATTGCACAAGTCAAAGCAGCCCTTCAGCATGGAGCCGATATCATTATGCTAGACAATATGCCACTAGATACAATGCGGCAAGCCATACAGATGATTCGGGCTGCCAGCGACCGGATTAAAATTGAAGCCTCCGGCAATATCACTCTAGAAACAATTCGCAAAGTGGCTGAAACTGGAGTAGATTATATTTCCAGCAGTGCTCCAATTACGCGCTCAACTTGGCTAGATTTAAGTATGAATCTAGTGCAATTTGGCAAAACCAATCCACTCCTCTAGATTTTCTCAAATTTAGATACATATTTTCGTTATAAAAGAATTTGCACTAAAATTGTCTATCTCTACCCTAATGAACTCCACGCTTGAAGAGCTAAAAAGAAAATTTGAACAGGCGTTGACGGCAGCTTTTGGTGATGATATTGCTAGAACCGATCCCATGTTAGTACCCGCCAGCAATCCTAAATTTGGCGATTATCAATCAAATGCTGCTCTATCTCTTGCCAAACAGCTTGGTCAGCCACCACGAACGATTGCTGAACAAATCGTTCAGCATCTTGATGTAGCTGACATCTGTCAAGAACCTATTATCGCTAGACCTGGTTTTATCAACTTTACGCTGAAGCCATCCTATTTAGAAACAAAACTCAATACCATTCAAGCAGATCAACGCTTGGGAGTAGCATCCACTAAGCAACCACAGCGGGTCGTCGTAGATTTCTCCAGCCCCAATATTGCCAAAGAAATGCACGTTGGTCATCTGCGCTCCACAATTATTGGAGACTGCATTGCCCGCACTTTAGAGTTTCGGAATCATGATGTCCTGCGGTTAAACCATGTTGGGGATTGGGGTACCCAATTTGGGATGTTAATTACTTATCTCCGGGAAGTTTGCCCAGAAGCACTAACCAAATCAGAAGCTGTAGACTTAGGGGATTTAGTTACATTTTATCGACAAGCAAAGCAACGATTTGATACAGATAAACTATTCCAAGAAGCTTCTCGGCAGGAAGTAGTAAAATTGCAAGCTGGTGCCGAAGATACGCGGCAAGCCTGGCAGTTGCTGTGCGAACAGTCGCGCCGGGAGTTTAAAGTTATTTATGACTGGCTAAATATCAAACTCACAGAACGCGGTGAATCCTTCTATAATCCCCTACTACGGGGTGTGGTAAAAGACTTGGAGAAATTGGGTTTGTTAGTAGAAGATACGGGTGCTAAATGCGTCTTTTTAGAAGGATTTACTAATAAAAAAGGTGATCCTTTACCGTTAATCGTGCAAAAAGCGGATGGCGGTTATAACTACGCAACGACTGACCTGGCAGCATTGCGTTACCGCATCGAACAAGATGGATCTGAGCGAGTTATTTATGTCACGGATGCTGGACAAGCTAATCACTTTGCTCAGGTGTTTCAGGTGGCACGAAGAGCGGATTGGCTTCCCGATAATGTCGAAATTGTCCATGTCCCTTTCGGTTTGGTGTTAGGGGAAGATGGTAAAAAACTGAAAACTCGATCTGGGGAAACTGTACGGTTGCGGGATTTATTGGATGAAGCCATTGCTCGTGCTCGTGCAGACTTAGAAAACAGACTTCAAGAAGAAAGTCGCACGGAAACAGAAGAATTCAAAACCCATGTCGCTGAAGTCGTTGGCATTAGTGCTGTCAAGTACGCTGACTTGAGCCAAAATCGCACCAGCAATTACGTCTTCAGTTTTGGCAAAATGTTGTCTCTCAAGGGCAATACGGCACCTTACTTACTCTACGTCTATGCCCGAATTCAGAGCATTGGTCGCGAAGGGAATATTAATTTTGATCAGTTAAGGGGAAATAGCGATATTTTTTTGAAAAAAGATGAAGAATTAGCCCTAGGAAAACATCTGTTACAGCTTAGTGAGATTCTCTACGGAGTTGAACAAGATTTGCTCCCCAATCGCCTTTGTGAATATCTGTATGAATTGAGCAAAAAGTACAACCAATTTTATGAACACTGTCCCGTACTTAAAACAGAGGAACCTGTACGAACATCGCGATTAGTTCTGTGCGATCTAACTGCTCGCACGCTAAAGTTAGGCTTATCTCTCCTAGGAATTTCAGTACTGGAGCGAATGTAAGCTATTCCAGATTGGCTTTAAACTGGTTTCGGTAGATGTACTGGCGTTTAATCCCTTTAATGCGATTGCCGGGACAGTTTCAGATGGCAATTGACCAATGGCTGCTAGAACAGCATCAAGCTGGAATATATCCCCCAGTTTTGCGCTTTTACACTTGGGCATCTCCAACAATTTCACTGGGATATCATCAGCATCGGTGGGATTCTGCTTGGCAACAATTAACGTGGCAAGGAACGCCAGTAGAACTGGTACGGCGTCCTACGGGGGGACGAGCTGTATTGCACCAAGGAGATTTAACCTACATGGTGATAACATCAGGACTGACGGGTAAGCGCCTTGACGCCTATCAAAAAATGTGCGGATTTCTAATTCAGGGTTGGCGCTCGCTCGGTGTCGATTTGCACTACGGTTCGGCAGGACGGGACTATATTCGCAATCCCAATTGTTTTGGCATCGCTACGGGAGCAGATTTAGTAACAGCCAATGGCTATAAGCTCATCGGTAGTGCCCAATTACGACGGGGGGATGCAATTTTGCAGCATGGTTCTATGCGTTTGGAACCGGATACCCAGTTGTTTGAGCAAGTCTTTGGGGAAACGTTATCATATGTTAATTTACCTATTATCCAAGAGGGAGATGCCTTAATTCAAACGGTAGTTGAGGTGTTAACAAATGCTGCGGCTGATTGTTTTGGTGTTGAGTTGGTAGAGCAGCCGTTATCGAATGAAGAGTGGCAGAGGATTTTGAGGCAATCAAGTTTAGAACTGGGTTCACCAGTTGGCGATTTTGGGAAGGGTACAAGGGGAAGGGGGAGTTAAGTTGTCCGTATTTGCCAGTAGTATCAGGGAAAAGAATTATAATAGAAACCTTAACTATTTTTAACCCTTTATCCTTTTTTATTTTCCTTTTAGCTCTGAATTATCAACAACTCCTTCTCGCATAGTGGTTTGTAAGAGTCTGTCTCTAAGATGACTTATCTGATTGATTCCCGTTTCTTCCCCAGCATCACGTCCGAATCTGCACCGGCATGAGCAAATATGTCATCTTCATACCACCCAGAGGCGTGAGAATGGCAGGGCTGTTGGCGGCATTCATCTGCATTTGAATATCAGAAGTAGAAAGTGCCTTCAATCCATCAATCAGGTACTTAACATTAAAAGCAATATCTAAGCTGTCACCAATAATTTGAGCCGACAGGGACTCGGTGCCACTGCCAACATCTCGCGCCTCTACCGATACGTCAATCTGCTGGGCATCACTATCAATGCTAAATTTGACAATATTATTCTTCTGGTCAGCCAATACCGCAATCCGTTCCACGGCACTGAGCAGTTGACGCCGATCCATAATAACCTGGCGCTGAAACTGGTCTGGAATAAGCTGACGGTATGCCGGGTACTGTCCTTCCAAGGTACGGCTGGTTAAGCGGTATTCTCCTCCTTGGAAGATAATCTGACCCTGCTCAAACTGCAAGTCAACCATATCATTTGATTGACGCATCCCTAACATCCGTTCAACTTCCCGCAGTGTTCTAGCGGGTAGGGTTAACTCAAAGGAGGGAATCGGGGTAGAATCTTCTTTAACTTCGCCGTCTTCTTCTTCGCTGTTCTCCGTTTCCTGTCTACTATTAGAAGTTTGTACCACAGCTAATCGATGTCCGTCAGTAGCCGCAAATTCCAGGCTATCTTCAGAACAGGTGAGGTGAACGCCAGTGAGCACCTGCTTGGTTTCGTCAGAACTAGTGGCAAATAAAGAACCGCCCAATCCTTCACTTAACGCTGTTACAGGAAGTTGGAGATTAATCCCAGCTTCAATTTGTGGAAGTTCTGGAAATTCTTCAACATCCATTCCCCGCACTTGGTAACGTCCGGATGCAGAGGTTAATGCCACCAGGACACTACTGGCATCATCATCAGCGCTTGCTTCTCCAACTTTGTCTTCTAGGGTAATGTCTCCTTCTGGTAGGCGAGACACGATATCATTGAGCAGTTTCGCTGGAATAGCAATTGCTCCATCACTCTCTACATTAGCTGCAAAGCTGGTTTGAATACCCAGGCTGAGATCGAAGGCAGTTAGACGTATCTGCTGAGTTTCCGTATCTCCTATTAGTAAGACATTCGCCAGAATTGGATGAGTGGGACGGGAAGGAACCGCTCGGAGTACCAGCGAAAGATGGGTATTAAAGTCACTTTGAGTACAAACCAGTTTCATAGGAATTTCAATAAGTTTGAATGTTGTGAAGCTCGAAAGCCCCAGTCCCTGGTAGCGCAGCAATACGTCAGCGCGGTAGGTAAACTCCCGTATTATCGATAAGGGTTAACTGTGGGAAAATGTTACGAGCTTTACTAGGATAGTGCCGAGATTGGTTCTGGTCAACCATCTCATTTCTGCACGGGCATCTCATAAGTAGTGGCTGATTTTTGCCTTTTAGACGCCTCCAGAAATAGGTTGTTACCTTTTTTACCAATTGGTTAAAATAACTATCGCCGGAGAAACTGTGGAAAATGTGGAAAAATTCTTGCCAATTTCTTGACTAACTCTTACAAAATAAGCCGTTGAGGAATCGATTAGTTGTGGAAAAAGCTGTGGAAAAAATAGGAAACTTTTCCACACAGTATTTATACTTAGTCGCTAATTTCCAGCTCATTCACTGATTTTTCACCTCTAGGGTCTTAAGTTTGGTTTTGGGTTTTGCTGGCAAGGTTAATGCGATCGGTGAGCTGACGCAGTTTCTGTACCAATGCGCCATCAGTTTCCTGTAACTGAGCAATTTTATCGCAACTATACATAACTGTAGTATGGTCTTTACCGCCAAATTCTTCTCCAATTCTAGGCAAGCTCAAATTCGTATACTGTCGCATCAAATACATGGCGATTTGTCTAGACCAACTGATTTCTCGACGGCGGGAGTTACCCTTCAAATCATCAATTGAAACATTAAATGCATCTGCCACCGTACTTAAAATCACATCAGGAGAAGCCTGTATGTTCTTTAGGGGTGGGTTCAAAATCGGTGTAATGTTTTCTACTGTCATCGGCAACCCTGAAATTGAGATATAAGCAACTGTCCGAATTAAAGCTCCCTCCAATTCCCGGATATTAGAGGTGTATTGGGTGGCGATATACTCAATGACAGAGCGGGGCAAGCGTATGTTTTCGTACTCTGCCTTTTTTTGCAAAATTGCCATCCTGGTTTCGAGATCGGGGGGCTGAATATCAGCAATCAAACCCATTGAGAAGCGAGAACACAGACGTTCTTGCAAGCGAGTCATCTGGTTGGGAGGGCGATCGGATGCCAAGACAATTTGCTTGCCTGCTTCGTGCAAAGTATTGAATGTGTAGAAAAACTCTTCCTGGGTATATTCTTTACCTTCAATGAATTGAATATCATCTACTAACAGCACCTCTGCCGCCCGATAATGCTCACGAAAACTCTGCATACTGTCCTTGCGAATCGCGGCAATCAGGTCGTTGGTAAACTGTTCGGTAGAAACATAAGAAATTTTAGAATAGGGAGAATTTTCCAAACGAAAATGACCGATTGCCTGCATCAAGTGAGTTTTGCCCAAACCCACACCGCCGCAAAGAAAGAGGGGATTAAATTCGCGTCCTGGGGATTCTGATACTGCCAAAGCGGCGGCGTGTGCCATGCGATTATTGGAACCAACGACAAAGCGGGAGAAAGCATATTTTGGGTTTAACTCTGTAGGTTTGGGTGGTTGGTTGGATGAACTTTCTGAAGTGTTTGTGTCTGCGGGAAGTCCCCAAGACAAATCGGCATCGTCTGCTATCGAGTTGTCATCCCCCGTACTAGCAGTCAGGTAAATTTCCACTGGCTGACCCCAAATATCCTGTACAACCTCTGCGATCGTTTTGATATAGTACTTCTGTAACCAATTTCTGGCAAAGGGATTGGGGGTGCGAATCACCAAACAATTATTTTCGAGCTGCTGAACGCTGGTACTCTTGAGCCAGGTTTCAAAAGTCGGGCGACTTAGTTGCAATTGCAGGCGCTCCAGCACCTGAATCCAGAGCTTTTCGGGGGACGTTTCCACAGGTTTTCCTCTACCGTAGTCTTGACAAGTTCTCCTAAGTTGAGCGATTTAGAGATGTTTTATCACAGTGTCTCTCTAGTTCTCCAGAGTATGGCGTCTTCATACTGCGACTATTCGCCTAATGCCTCTTTACCAACCCAAGGGATGTAAAGGTTAAACTTTACCATTCTTTACACAGGCACGTTTATTTTATGTCGAACTAGTTACAACTCCAACGAAGTTATAAGGTTTTGTGCCGTACATCTCCTTATGATGATAGAGATGAACCCTTCTTTCAATTTCCCTTCATTATGACTGAATCACTACAGATCGCTCAGTTAGGCAACCCCATCTTGCGACAACCAGCCCAGCCGATCGATAATGTTCGAGATGAACATTTTCAACAGTTAATCGACGCCTTGATTACAACGGCTGTTGTATCGAGCGGCGTCGGGATTGCAGCACCGCAGGTATCTAAATCCTATTGCTTGTTTATCGTAGCGTCTCGTCCCAATCTCAGGTATCCCCATGCTCCAGCGATGGAGCCAACTGCTATGATCAATCCTCGAATCATCGCTCATTCCAATGAACGAGTCAGAGATTGGGAGGGTTGTTTGAGCATTCCAGGTATTAGAGGTTTAGTACCCCGGTATCGAGGGATTGAGGTTGAGTACACCAGCCGGGATGACAAGCTGTATCGAAAAGAGTTAACCGATTTTGTTGCCAGAATTTTTCAGCACGAATACGATCATCTAGAGGGTATTGTGTTTTTAGACCGGATCGAGAGTACTCAAAACTTGATGACTGAGCAGGAATACCAAAGACGGATTATCGAACAGCTTGGCTAATAGCAATGACTTATTCAGAGCTACTATCTTGATGGATATCAAAGTCTTGGTTTATATTTTTGGATAAAGGGTTGTTAGTATCCTGAAGAGTGGTGTTTGTTAAGGTATCCTCAGTTGGGGTTGGAACTGAAACAATATCTAATGCAGAGGGTTCTCCTAAGGGGGAGACTGGGGATTCCTGCCGATGGATGCGAATTTGGTGCAGGCGGGGTCCTTCAGCCGATACAACGGTTAATTCTAAATTGTCATGTTTTAACGTTTCACCTTGTACGGGAATTTTTTGAAACTGGTACAGTAAAAAGCCTCCCAGTGTTTGGTATTCGTCAGTTACAGGAAAGTTTAAATCTAGAAGTTCGTTCACTTCTTCTAAGTCCATTTGAGCTTGCACTAGGAAGGTTTGCTCATCTAAAATTTGTAGGGGTAATTCTTCTGTACTCTCGGGTTCGGCGTTGTCACCGATGATTTCGGCGACCAAATCTTTGAGGGTAACTAAACCCGCCGTACCTCCAAACTCATCTACAACCATAACCATAGCTAAGTGCGATCGCTGCATTAATGGCAGTAGCTCACTCAGGGGTGTTAATTCCGGCACAAACCGAGCTGGACGAATCCACAGATCAATGGATGTTTCTAGGGTTAACTTTCCTTGAGATAAGGGTTGAGCTAACTCTTTGAAGTAAATAATACCTCGAATATCATCTAGAGATTCACCGGTCACGGGATAGCGAGAGTGATTGGTATCAGCAATTTCTTCTAGCAACGTCTGAAAGGTTGCAGTGCTGGGAATTGCCTCAATGCTCGTGCGGGGAACCATAACCTCTGCTGCCACAACCTCACCAAATTCAAATACATTGTTGAGTAGCTCTCGTTCTTCTGCTTCGAGTCCGGTAGACTCTCGCTCAGTGGTGATAATGAGCTGTAATTCTTCGGGTGTTACTTGGTTATACCAGCTTTGACCGGTATATTGGATACCTGCAAGCCGTAATAGCAAGCGGGTTGATTGGTTCAAAACCCAGATGAAGGGATTAAAAAACCGAGCGATCGCCACACTGGGGGGACCTAAAAATCTGGCTAGCTGTTCGGAATAAAGCAGGGCAACGGATTTAGGACAGAGTTCACCCAACACAATTTGCAGGTAAGCAATGAGGAGAAATGCCACCGGGATCGCCAGAGAATGGGCAATTAGCGCATTGAGTTCTGGGGATAGGGGAAGTTTTACTAGAAGCGCTCCCACCAGAACTGCCATTGTACTTTCACCAATCCAGCCAAGTGCCAAACTTGACAGGGTAATGCCTAGCTGAGTGGTTGAAAGCAGACGATCAATACTGCGTTGCAGCACTTGAACGGTTCTCGCTTGAACATCACCCGCATCCACAAGCTGATTGATGCGCGATCGCCGCACCGATACCATAGAAAACTCTGCCGTGACGAAAAAGGCATTGATTGTAATGAGGAGGAGTACCGATAACAATCGCAACAGAATATCTTGACTGGTGAGGTTAGTAGAAGCACTCGCTGTCAAGAGAACCATCAGGTTGGTAACCATAAGATAGGTAAGGGGTAGAAAGCCAAAGCAAAAGCGGTTCTATCGCTTTCCTTATGCTATTCACAACGGCACCCTGTTAAAGCCTGATCAGGCTCAGTGTGTTGTGCCATTCCGTTTAACATAAAGTAGCGATAGAACCGCTGCCGATAATAATTTTTTACAGTTGCCTTCCCCGTGGCAATTTACCTTGCTACGGGGATTTCAGACATTTTTAACTTGAGTTTTTGATCGGGATAATCTGTGAGCGTGAGGGAAAGCTCTTTGGCGTCATCCAGCAAAGCTGTTGGGATGCTCACCGTACCCGAAAAGTCTTCCCCACTTGCTGGCAATTCTCCTGGCAATCCTTCCGTAATCGCGCTGAGGGCTCGACCCTTATCATCCGTCACATTTAAAAAGCTGTAAAGAAACCGTACAGAATCGGCTCCTTCATTTTTTAAATTAACATTTAGCAATAAAGAGCCTCCCTGTAGATCGGTAGAACGAACCTCCAGTGTTACTCCCCGATCCTGAGCTTTGAGAGGTAAATTTTGACTAGAGCTTGTGCTAGTAAAGGATGCCTCAGGAGTCAATGCCTCAGATGTCGATGAATTTTCTTCAGTATCAGACTGGCTGCTCTCTGGTGCTGACTGATCTTGACTCTCTGCTTTGGTATCCTTGCTATCTGCCTGAGACTCTTCGCCCTTGCCATTAATGTAAGCATGAACGTTAACCAGAATATCTTCTTCCTTTAAGAGCGTTACCCCTTCCTTGCCAGAAGAAGTCGGCTGACTATCTGCCAGTTTTTTGGTGGGGCGGAAATCCGGTTGAGTAACGCCTTTAAGGGCTTCATGACCAAGAGAAAATCCCCACATAGAACTTACAAAACCAGCACCTAACATCATCGTCAAAAGTATCAAGGTAAGTGCCACAGTCGAGTTGAATTTCATTAGTAATTCAAGTTTCTCCGAAAGGTAACGCGACTCGTGCAGTATGCCCTAGCTGCATTAAAGCTCTTGGCTGTCATACAGACTCACAATCAACATCAAAGATTTGATGCCACTACAGACTAGCCCTATCTATATTTAGTTCCCTGTTTTAGCACAAACTTTTAATCAGGATTATGCTATCAGTTGCTAGGTGCTACCCTACTCAGTTTACAATAGTGGAAAAGCAACCAGGGTTGGCCGAGCGGTTGAGGCAGCGAACTCATAATTCGCCCAAGGCAGGTTCAACTCCTGCACCCTGGATTTGAACCTTTTGGCTGAGAAGTGACCTAACTTAGTGACTGCCAATCCCCTATCGTGGAGGCACTGTTTCAAAGAAAAACTCACTTCCCTCAATTCGGGGACTCACTTGAGGTCGAAAGCGAGCGGATACAGGCAATAATCGAATAGAGGTATCGAAGGGGTTGGCTAAATCAGGGGTGCGAATTACCGGATCACTAGCAAACTGCTGGTTTAAGGCATCTTCATAGAGAATATTAATGAGTTTGGCATCCCGCTCGATTTCCAGCTCGGGAAAAGCAGCTCCCCCCAGTCCACCCGGACCGATAATATAATCAATCTGACGCCCGATGCTGCGGTTGCGGTAAAAGTCCCCCGAATCGTTGAAAAAAGCTCGATTAAAGGACTCTGGAATCGTTTCTAAGCGGATCGGCTCAGAGCCAGATGATCGAGTTTGTGCCATTGTGCTATCGGCTATTCCAGTCGAAGCAGCAGCCACCACCAAAGCACTAAGCAATAGTCTCAACCGCATTTGCATAATCCTCACCCTCACTTTTTCTCAATAATATCTGATACTGACGTTCTCCTGCGTTATACCCAAACGATATAACGCAGGTTTCTCCCTTGGGAGATGGGGAGATGGGGAGATGGGGAGATGGGGAGATGAGTAACACCTCAAAAATTTCTTTGTCCCCTTGTCCCCCTACTCCCTACTCCCCCTGTTCCGATTGGATGCACAGCGTCATGCGAACGGTATCGCTGACAGAGAGAGGAACCCACCAGCTTAAAAGCGATCGCTTAATTAAATCAATGAGTGTTGCTTCGTTAAGAGTTGAGGCATCTTCATCCAACATTACCCGTACTACGCGACCTTTTCTGACGGGGAATTCAAAAACCATTTCACCCTTCAACCCAGACGGCAGGATTAGCGGTTGTAAGTGTCGCACCATATCTATCATGGCTATGTTGTCCAATCCCGCCACATTCTTAACGTACAGTTGGGGGTGAGAGGGGGTTGGTGTCACAGGAGAGAGATTGGCTTGAATATCCGCAAAGAAGTTGTCGATGAGGTTGTATTGGCGGAGTTCGACACCTGCCTGATTCGCCGCTAAACGGATTTCACCGGCGCAGATGGTATTGAACCCAACAATTGCAGCACCTGTGGCAGCCGCTAAGTCAACATCTGCTTGCGAAATAGCTCCAGCCTGCGCTAACAGCACCCGCCGCCGTATTTCTGTTTGAGGTAGCTGCGCGATCGCCTCTACTATCATTTCTACAGAGCTTTGAACATCTGCCTTCAAAATCAAATTTAGTTTCCCGCTCTCGTCGGTATGCAGAGGCACCCATCTGTCGTTCACCGCCTTAACTGTATTGATACTTGAGCGCAAGGCTGGACGTAAACTCCGAAGACTTTTCCCAGAAGAACCGTTGCTTGGATTGACATAATTTGTAGATTGTGTATATAAAGTTGAGCCACTCAGAGAAGTACCCCCAAAAATTCCCTCATAGCGAACTCCCTCCGGCATCTCGACTGGCACCCGTACTGAGAGGCAATTGCCTTCAGAATCAAGTTTCACTTCTTCACTAACGACCCCAAACGCCGTGTAAGGCGATAATAACTGGTAAGTTAGGGCTGTCTGGGTGACGGCATCGACTCCAGCTTTCGTTTCGCAGCGAAACATCTGATTCATTAAGTCTTTAATCCGCGCTCTGCCCCAGAGTTTGGCAATAGCCGGATTGCCAGTGTCTTCAAAAGCGAGACTGAATACCTGGTCGTAAAAATGCCCCCCTGCTGCCCTGCCAGTAATGCGCAGCGTGCCAGTATTAATCGGGAAAATTCGACCAAACAGGACAAGGGGTTGCTGGGCAAACAAATCTGGGGGGGTTACAGGATAAATAATCGCCTCGCCACTACCATCCCAGGTGACTTGAATATCAGTCAGAACTGGATTGTTGATGTGCTGTAAGAAACGAGTTGCCACCTCCTGAGAGGGTTCATTCTGACGTACAATTTGAGCGGTTCCCCGTCCAATTTCAGCAAGGCGATTGAGGAGAAAGCGATTGGGTGAACTCCCCACGCCAAAACTGTAAAGGCGATTTCCGGGTTGTAGATGCTGCTGCACCTCTGCTAGGATTTCATTCTCATTGCCAATATATCCATCCGTTAGTAGCACAATACTACGCAGGCGTCCCTCTGCTGCGGCTGGAAAATTCAGGACGGCACGAATGCCATTGAGTAAGTAGGTGCCGCCATTGCCACGCAATTGATTGATGTAGTTGATGGCTTCAAGTCGGTTTTGGGGCGTATTGGGTAGGGGTTTAGGCGATAGTTGGGTAGCGATATCGGCAAAATCAATAATGGTAAAGGTGTCGTTGGGATTTAGCCCGTTAATAAACTGGCGCATCAGCTCCTGAGATTTCCGCAGGGGATCACCCATTTGGGAACCGGAGGTATCGATCAGGAACACTACATCTTTGGGAATGATTTCATCAGTGGGGTAAGTTAAGGCGGGGATGAGATAGGCTGCAAAATGACCGCCTTGTTCGTCTGTCTGAGTGAGTAGTGTGGCAGTGGTGCGATCGGTTGCTATTCGATAGCGCAAGATTAAATCTTTGTTGGGAATCGTACTTCCTTCATCTAGTTTTACCCGCACAATCTGCCCGTCACGTTCAATTTTGATGGAGTGAGAGGGAGAGTGTACCTCAGAAATGGGAACACCTCCATCAATTTCTACAGTTACGCTAATATAATGTCTTGAACAGGTACTGGGAGGGATAATTGGAGCGGTAAGCCGGGAAGCATCAGCAACGCGATCAGTATCGCCACTTTTATCAATCGGAATACCAGGGATGAAGCGAACTCCTACAACCATCGGGAAGACAAATTCACAGTCTCCATCGAAAAAGGTGAGGCTTTCGGTATATCGGATCGTTGCAGTAATAGTTTCTCCGGGTTTAATATTTGCCAGGGATTGGGTAAAAATATTATCCCGTTCTTGTTCTAATAACCCAGCCGTGCGCCCCTCTTGGTGAGCTTGTTCGTAGATGGATTGAGCGTCTTCGCGTTTTTTAATGCTACTTTTGAGGATGCGATCGCCAATTTTAATGTTCATCTCATCGACAGCCGCTTCATCCGGCAAGGGGAAGAGGTAGATAGCTTCTAGGGGCTGGGTTAAAGGATTTTCAAACGTCTGCGTTACTTCCACTTGCGACAGGTTGCCTGCAATTTTGGCTTGAACACAGGTATGTTTCAGGGGGAAGACAAGTTGTTGTTCGCTGGTTTTGGCGTACAATCCTGCTAGCGGTTGATTGGAGCGTACTGGTACATTCGCTCTCATGAGCATATCCCTCATAAACTAGGCAAATGGAATAATTCCCGCCTGCAACCCAGTTGGAAGCTTTATTGGCAGGTTGATCCTTTATGCTAGCGTTAGAAAATTTGATACATCCAGGGAAAATCAATAATCATTAAACCCACTCCCCATTCCCTAACGATTGACATCACCCAACCGTGATGCAATCAACCGATCCATCCAGCTTTCCAAATACAGCCGATTTTTCTCCTGTTCTTCGGGATCATTCGTATCTAGGGAATAGGGTGCCAATCCCACAATTGCCGATGTTGTTACGCAAAACATCGACTTTTGGAAACTCTCACAAATCTGCACCCGCAAGTCATCTTCGCCCCGAAGAGATCGCTTGTAAACCTCATGTAGATAGTCCGGCAGGTAGTGGCGCATATCCTGCATCAGCAAGGTTGGGGGAATTCCCGAACTACCAATGGGTAATGGATCGGCATACAATGCCCCATACGCAAATCGACTTTGATCGGGGGAAATTTGATTCGCTTGGGCATTATAAGATACCGTACCTAAGAATGGCGTTCCCCGGAAGAAAATAGCTTCCACGTAAGGCACGGCTGTATCTGCTAGAAAAGTCAAACCAGCGGATTTGGGAATGATGTCATACAGGCGATCGCGAATTTTTACAGAGTAGGTAATCGGTTTGTTCGCCGCAGCAACTAAACCTGCCTTGATATGTTCTACGACTTGCGGAATGGATTCAATTTTCCCCTGGTTATAGCGATCGGATAAATCCATGAAAATATCACTCATTACCCGCCAAAATTGACCCAATCCGCTGTAATAAGCCATCTGACGGACTTGTTCCGGCAAAAATTCGGGAAATAGCCAATTAAGACTTTGCATGAGTGGGTTTCCCTGAAACTTTGCCCCAACTGCCGCAGCACATCGTTGCTTAAACTCTGGCGTATCCAGATAGGCATCCAAACCACCGCCACCGTGCCATAACATGGATTTCATACAGTATTCGGCGTATTCAAAATTAATCCGATCATGCCACCAGTGACGCAGTAGCTTCTTGAACGAAACCTCGCCATTAAAGTATTTAAAAAAAGGAAAAAGCACTAAAAATTGATTTTCAGCAATGTAGATGAGATTGCGAGAATAAGCATCAAGTACAATGCCATAACTGTGCAAAATACCCACAACTTCTAACACATTTTCGGATGAATCAGCTAGTAAAGTTTCCCCGGTACTCAGCCGTTCAATGTATGATTCTAAGGGATGATTGCGTTTTTTTTTCTTACTGATTACCATTACGATTCTCGTTACCAAACAGCGTTCTATCAGGAATTTTTATTCTCTGGGATGGTATTTCAATTTCGATCCGACAGTTGAAGTGCAACCGTAGGTGGTGTTGAAACCATAGCCGATGTCGTTGTCTCACTCAAGCCGACAGCCCATTCTGGCTGTATGCCCAAAACTACAATTAAAATCGCTAAAACAATGGCGGGTATCCGTTCACTCCAATACACGCGAGGTAAGTCAATTACTGGAGCAGACAAACGACCAAAAAAGGCACGATTCAGCAGAATTAAGAAGTAAACCGCCGTTAAACCCGTACCCAGCATACATAAGAGAGTTTGCGCTGGAAATACAGGAAAACTGCCCCGGAATACCAGAAATTCAGCGATAAATCCCGCCATGCCAGGAATTCCCGCACTCGCCATCACACCCAACACCATCAGGCTACCAATCAACGGCATACCCCGTTCCCGATTGAATAAACCGTTGAGAACCTCTAAATCGCGTGAACCTGTCTTTGTATAAACGATACCCACTAGAAAAAACAGTAGCGCCGATATCAAACCGTGACTCACCATCTGAAAGACGGAACCCGCTAACGAGATATCGGTGGCAGCAGCAGCAGCAAGCAAGATGTAGCCCATGTGAGCAACAGAACTAAATGCCACCATTTTCTTCATATCCCGTTGAGAAATCGCACTCAACGCGCCGTACAGCACGCTAATTGCTGCCCAAATTGCTAGCCAAGGAGCCAATACCGCCCACGCATCTGGAAATAACCCCAAGCCAAACCGCAATAAACCATAAGTACCCAATTTCAGCAAAACACCCGCTAACAGCATAGAAATGGGTGTTGATGCTTCAACGTGAGCATCTGGCAACCAGGTATGGAACGGTACTAGGGGAATCTTAATTCCAAATGCAACTAAAATAGCTCCCAGCAGTAGCAGTTGTCTACCAACTGGCAGTAATAATGCCATTTCTCGTGTATTCAGATAGGAAAAATTAGGCGCACCGCTCAAAAATACTAAACCGAGAAATGCGGCTAAAAGGAGAACTCCCGAAACCGCTGTATATAAAAGAAACTTGGTGGCTGCATAACCTCGCCGCTGTCCTCCCCAAATCGCAATCAAAAAATACAAGGGAATAAGTTCTAATTCGTAAAACAGGAAAAACAGCAATAAATCTTGCGCCATGAAAGCACCAGCAACCCCGGCATTTAATAACAGAATTAAAGCGTAATAAAACTGAGGGCGTTCCAGATTTTCATCCGTGCTGTAAAGAGCCATCCAAGTCAGCAAGCCGTTCAACACCAACAATGGCAAGGAAAGACCATCGACTCCTAGAGTGTACGTCAATCCTATCGTGTCAATCCAGGGCAGGGATTCTTGAAACTGAAAGTTGGCATTAGCAGCGTCAAACTGAAATAGCAGTAAAAGCGACCCTATAAAAATGCCACTCGTAACAACCAAAGACCCTTGGCGGATAACCTTGGGGGCAACAGTTTTGGGCCAAAATGCCACCAGCCCAGCGCTGATTATTGGTATCCAAATCAGAGCACTCAACATAACTTGACTAGTCTCCTTACTAAAATGATTACTGACCTTGAATGAGTGACCAGTGTTCAAAAGACCATTGACTTAGGGGCCAGCTCATTAGCAGTGCCAACAAACTAATTCCTAACAGGATAGTCAAAAGGTAAAACTGGGACTTACCCGAAACGTTGTACTTCAAGGTTTGACCCCCAAAAACGGTGACAAGCCCCACTAAGTTCACGACGCCATCGACAATATTCTGGTCAATCCAAGCGGTAATCTTGGAAAACGAGTCAACCGCAAGAACAAACGTGAGCCGGTAAAATCGATCAACATAAAAGTCGTATGCCAACAAGTCCTGTAAAAATCTGACAGGCAGACTGATGGATCTCAAGCCAGTTCTCGGCAGGTAAACGCTCGCTCCCACCACGCAACCTAGTAAGCTAGAGCCAAACAACACCAACTGTGGCACTCGAACCAGGTATTCGTATTTTGAGGGCGGTAAAAGCGATAGTCCTTGTAGCAGAACTGGCATACCCAGGTTCAAAATCGCCAGCGCTACCATTGCTGATGCCATCGGCCACATCACTTCGGGGGCGCGACGGGTTTTGGGTTGGGGCTTACCCAAGAAAACCAAACGAAATACGCGGGTTAAACCCAACGCCGTGATGCCATTCACTAGCAAAAAGGTTGCTACTAAAAAAGGATAGTCTCCCCAAAAAGCGTTAATCCCTTTACTTAGCGCCCAATAGCCGCCGAGGGGCAGCAGTCCAATCATGCCAGCCGTACCCACCACAAAAGCACTGGTTGTAGCAGGCATCCGCGACCACAACCCTCCCATTTCTGTGAGATTTTGATTGCTCGTTGTGAGAATAATTGAACCTGTGCTCATAAACAACAAAGCTTTGGCAAAGGCATGGGCAAGTAGCAATGCCGTGGCAACATCAGCACGTCCTGTACCCACAGCAATAAACACCAAACCCAGGTAAGCGCTGGTCGTATGGGAGAGCGATCGCTTGATATCAATTTGAGCAATCGCCACGAAGGAAGCGCCAATTGCTGTCACCGTACCAATCGCTACCAAAACCGATAAAGTCACGGGGGACAGGGCTAAAATTGGCAGGAGCTTAATCAGCACATAAGCCCCGCAACAAACAACCAAGGAGTTTCGCAAGACTGAAGCCGGGTTGGGACCTTCCATTGCCTCGTCTAGCCACAAATGCAGGGGGAATTGGGCGCATTTACCCAGCGGTCCAGCAATTAACGCCAATCCTAGCAGTGTTGCTGTTAACGGCGGCAGGTTAGCAGTACCCGCCCAGTCATACAAGTCATTAAAGTTGACGCTTCCCGATAGAGTTGCCAGTGCCACAACTCCCATCAACAACAAAACATCTCCCACCCGTTTGGTTAAAAAAGCATCTCGCGCCGCTGTCACCACCAAAGGCTGGGCATACCAAAAGCCGACGAGCAAGTAGGTAGAAACCGTGAGGGTTTCCAGTAGGGCGTAGGTGAGGAATAGGGAATTACTCAAGACAATTCCACTCATTGCCCCCTCAAAGAATCCCATCAAGGCAAAGAAGCGAGCTAATGCCCAATCCTTCTCCATATATCCCAGGGCGTACAGTTGCGCTAGCAAACTCAGAGACGTTACCACTTCCATTGCCCCAGTACTCACTGGAGAAATTTCCAGCACCAAGGAAATATCTAAATCACCAACCTGAAGCCAGTGAAATACTAATTCTCGCACTGGCTGGTTCCAGGCTTCAGAGAAGACTAACCCACCGTGAATGCAGGCTAAAATCGTCATCAATAAATTGAAATACGCCGCCGGTCTAGGTCCAGTACGCTGAATTAAGCCGGTTGCCCAGAGTAGAGTTAAAATTGCACCAATTAAACCGTAAATTGGTATTAACCAACTGGTCTGAGTAAGAAACTCAGTCATTGTGCTTGTATCCCTTGCTAGTTCATTAAAACATTCAATTCAATGGATTAAAGAAATCTAAAATTCTAAAAATCCCTATTTTGCAGGTTTTCTGAAAACTCAACTCATCGTTTTTTTTTAAATTGATACGGGGTTTAACTTGACAATCTTCTGGTTTTTAACGATAAAGTATTTAGGTATTTATTTCATGTTTTTCAGGATGTTTATTTGGGCTATAAGCTGGCTTATCAAAGCAATAAATCTAACTTATGACATTAAAGCGGATATCTCCTCCGTCTTGCTGTTGATTACACACTCAAGACTACCCCAGCAATCTCTGTCGCTTCCCTAGAACCTGCAACAGACCTTGAATGCTGAGTAAGATGCCGCTATCTTATATCGAAAAGTTATGAAAAAATTATAAAACAAAAGTAACCATTCTCAAAAATGGTTACTTTTCGTTAAACCATCTAGCTGATGAACGCCCAGTGTTAAGTTTTTATAAGCTCTCTCATTAAGAAGTATTATAATAATTTATATTGTCAAAGGATACCAAGTTTCTCTATGCTTGGTTTGTCTCGAGTTATATGAGCTTTCATAAGCTAATTATCGGCACCCCCGTCCGATTTTTGCGAGATACTCATTTTTACACTTGTATTGTTGACTCAACTGGAAGGAGAAAAGCACGATGCCAATTGCTGTCGGAATGATTGAAACCAAAGGTTTTCCCGCTGTTGTCGAAGCCGCAGATGCGATGGTCAAAGCGGCTCGGGTAACCCTGGTAGGATACGAAAAGATCGGTAGTGCTCGCGTCACTGTTATCGTTCGGGGAGATGTGTCCGAGGTACAAGCTTCAGTCTCTGCTGGCGTTGAAGCCGCAAATCGAGTCAATGGTGGTGAGGTGGTATCGACTCACATCATTGCCCGTCCCCATGAAAATTTGGAATATGTCCTGCCGATTCGATACAGCGAAGCGGTTGAACAGTTCCGAACGTATTAGCGCTGCGATCGCACATTAACCCCGGATAAGCTTCCCTGGCTTAAAACCGCAAGCTAGATATTTAGCATATTTCTTGTGGGATGGGCATATTGCCCTACCGGATTAGGCAAATTAGATGCACAGTAGCTTAGTAACTACTGCAACACCCTCAATTTTGGAGTCAAACGTATGTCAATCGCTGTTGGAATGGTAGAAACCCTAGGCTTTCCCGCTGTCGTCGAAGCCGCAGATGCGATGGTCAAAGCCGCCCGCGTTACCCTTGTGGGTTACGAAAAAATTGGTAGCGGTCGCGTGACTGTAATTGTTCGGGGAGATGTCTCCGAAGTTCAAGCCTCAGTTGCTGCTGGCGTAGATAATGTCAAGCGAGTCAATGGTGGTCAGGTGTTATCAACCCACATTATTGCCCGTCCCCATGAAAACTTGGAGTACGTGCTGCCAATTCGCTACACCGAAGATGTGCAGCAGTTCCGCGAGAGCACTAATGCCATCCGCCCGCTCAACCGTCCCTAGGATAGGCAAACGATTCTAACTATTGATTTTGGATTGGGGGATAGAGGCACACAACCAGGCGTATTTGTCCTGAATTTGAAGTTTCTGCCCAATAATCCAAAATCCTAACCACCAAAACCCAAAATGCTGGAGGATTAATGCAAATTGCCAAAGTTCGCGGCACGGTAGTGAGTACCTGTAAAGAACCAAGCCTCAGAGGGGTAAAATTTCTCTTGGTGCAGTTCTTAGATGATGAAGGGCAACTCCTGCCGAGTTATGAAGTGGCAGGCGATATTGTTGGTGCAGGCATGGACGAATGGGTTTTGGTGAGTCGTGGCAGTGCTGCACGGCAGGTGGGTGAGAATGAAAAGCGTCCCATTGACGCCATGGTAGTGGGGATTATCGACACCGTTAGTGTAGATAATCAAGCTCTTTACTCGAAGAAAGATCAATATCGTTAGTGGGTTGCGAGAGTGGTAACGTTGGAAAGTTAGAAGCAATCGACAGCAGGCTCTGTTCTTAAACATCGGCAACAGCAGCTTGCTCACTGCGGTTCCCTCAAACAGGAGTCAAAACAATCCCAAAATTCGGGCGCTTGGTGTCGCTATTGGAATTGGGACGTTCTTGATGCGGTAAATGCTGGATCAAACAGTCAAAACAGCCAAAGCTTCCAGCAAGTCATCCGCTGTGCATCGCTTTTTGGAGATAGGAGGAAGACAGTTATGGTCGTCCGCAGTTATGCGGCACCGCCGACCCCTTGGTCAAATACTTTGGCGGAACCTAAAATTCACGAAACAGCTTACGTACATTCTTTTTCTAACATTATCGGGGATGTCGAGGTTGATAAAAATGTAATGATTGCCCCAGGGACTTCAATTCGAGCCGATGAAGGGGGACCGTTTTACATTAGTGCTGGTACAACCATTCAAGATGGGGTTGTCATTCATGGCTTAGAAGAGGGTCGAGTAATTGGGGATAACCAACAGCCCTACTCAGTCTGGATTGGCAAGAATGCCTCCATTACCCATATGTGCCTGATTCATGGTCCGGCGTATATCGGGGATGATTGCTTTATTGGCTTTCGCTCCACCGTCTTCAATGCCCGGATTGGGAACGGCTGCATTGTGATGATGCATGCCTTGGTTCAAGATGTGGAAATTCCCCCCGGCAAATACGTCCCCTCAGGGGCAGTAATTAACAGCCAGCAGCAAGCCGACAGACTACCTGATGTCCAAGAAGAAGATTTGAAGTTTGCTCACCAGTTGGTGGTTTGCAATGATGCCTTGCGTTCGGGTTATCAGTGTGCGGAGGATGAGGAATGCATCGCCCCCATCCGCAACGAAATAACCCAGCAATCTGACTCGACTAGTGCCAATGGCAATCAACCCTCTCGTAGTTTTGATAAATCTTATAGTTCTATGTCTTCAATTACAGGATTAACCCCCGACCTTCAACAACAAGTTCGCCAACTGTTAGCCCAAGGGTATCGCATCGGCATTGAGTACGCCGACGAACGCCGCTTCCGTACCAGTTCCTGGAAGAGTGCTATCTCCATTGACTCTGATCGCGAATTGGAAGTTATGGACACCGTAGCAGATTGTCTGACAGAACATAGCGGTGAGTACGTGCGTTTGATTGGTATTGACCCCAAAGCGAAGCGGCGCGTCTTGGAAGAAATTATCCAACGCCCTGGGGATAGCGTTTCACCATCTGCTAAATCCTCCGCAGCATCTCGTAAAAGCTACAGCACACCTGCGTCAGCGAATAATCGTCCGGCGGCGGTATCGAGTACAGGAAAGGCTTCAACTATTCAAGAACAAGTTCGCGGATTGTTAGCCCAAGGGTATCGCATTGGAGCTGAGTATGCCGATGAACGCCGCTTCCGTACTAGTTCCTGGAAGAGTGCTCTCTCCATTGACTCCAATCGGGAAGCCGAAGTCATGGCAGAACTAATCGAATGCCTGAATGAACACGAAGGCGAATACGTGCGCTTGATTGGCATTGACTCGAAAGTGAAGCGGCGCGTTTTAGAAGAAATTATTCAACGACCGGATAGCAAAGCGCCGACGAGTACCGTCGCGTCTCAAAATGGTAGCAGCAGCGATCGCTCCAGCACTCGCTATAGCACCTCCGCTGCCAAATTCTCAGGCGAACCCGCCCCCCCTACTGACACATCCTTAACCAAAGAAACAGTGGAACAAGTGCGTCAGCTATTGGCTCAAGGCTACAAAATTGGTACAGAACACGCCGATAAGCGTCGATTCCGTACCGGTTCTTGGCAAAGCTGTTCTCCCATCGAATCCAATCGTGTGTCAGACGTGATTGATGGTTTAGAAGGCTGCATGGCAGAACACAGCCATGAGTACGTGCGCTTGATTGGCATCGATCCGGCAGCCAAACGACGTGTTCTCGAGACTATTATTCAAAAGCCCTAACTGAGCTTTTGTAAGTTTTGAGTTAGAAAGTGCTGAGTTCTGAGTTTTAAGCTCCCGATGCCGACTTGGTAGGGGTTACGCCCTGGGTTACTCATAGTACTCAGCACTAAAAACAGATGCTAAGAGCTTTGTTACCATAAAAATGCACTTGCCCTCACTGCCATTGAGCAGGAACGCTGATGTATACGTCGAAGGCGATGTGAGTATCGACCCTAGTGCTGCGATCGCAACCGGAGTAATTTTGCGGGCTGACCCAGACAGTCAAATTATCATTGCTGCTGGCGTCTGTATTGGCGCAGGGTCAATTCTTCACGCTTACCAAGGAACTCTAGAAGTGGAAGCCTGTGCGAATTTGGGGGCTGGAGTGCTGATCCTTGGCAAGGGCAAAATTGGGGCAAATGCCTCAGTTGGAGCGCTTACAACCATTTACAATGCGTCTCTTGCTCCAGCTCAGGTCGTACCTGCCACTTCCGTAGTTGGAGACAGAGGGCGGCAGGTTACCGATTTCTCCCCAGCCGTTACGGATACCCCTAGCGCCAAACCCCCAGAGGCGACCTCAGCGTCCGCCAGCACAACTAATGAGGACTCTATTAACGGGCAATCTCCCATCCGTCCAGGGGCGGCATCTGACAATCCAACCGATGAGGATTCGTCAACTGTGCCAACCGCAGAATCACCAAATCCAGAAGCAGAGACATCGGTCTATGGACAAGGTAGTCTAGACCGAATTCTTAAGACTCTGTTTCCTTATAATAAATAAATCATCCAATCAGTTGTTAGTGTTTAGTTGTAAGTTTTTAGACTGGATCTACAGCCAACAACTAACAGCCGACAACTAAATGGAGCGCCTCCCTATGGAGTCATACAATCCGGGGATTGTTCCCCAAGACCCGTTTATCCAACGCAAGCGTAGTCAGTATTCTTTGGGCTTGGTCTCTACTCTCAGTTTTCCCGTCATTGTGAGTACTGCTGATGCGATGCTCAAAGCTTCTGGAGTAACACTGGTTGGGTTTGAAAAAACTGGCGGTGGTCACTGTACTGCAATTGTACGGGGTGCGACTGCCGAGGTACGGATTTCTGTGGAAGCGGGTATCGAACACGCCAAACGAGAAGGTCAACTTCTTTCCTCTCTAGTCCTGCCCCGACCCTTCCCAAACTTAGAGGTCGTATTTCCCATCGGTTCCCATCTGCTTGAACAGGTGGGACATCCGAGTCGCTCTCGCCATAGCTCTCAAGCCTTGGGTCTTTTAGAAACTCGGGGATTTCCGGCAATTGTGGGTGCTGCCGATGCCATGCTCAAAGCGGCTGATGTCGAACTAACGGGTTACGAAACCATTGGAGCGGGTTTGTGTACTGTTATTATTCGGGGACGGATTGCTGAGGTGGCGATGGCATTACAAGTGGGAATGTCTGAAGCTAGGCGGATAGGCGAACTCATTGCCGTGACAGTGGTGACTCGACCCCTAGAGGATTTAGAGCAAGCGCTACCGATGACAAGTTGCCTAATTGAAGAGCAACCGGAACCCCTAAGGCTGCCCGTAGAAGTCAAGGAAGCCGAAAAAGAACTAGTCGAACTGCCGGATTTGGGGAAATTACAAATTCCTGCCAAAGAACTTCCTTCCCAAGAACCATGATTGCTTCTGATCACCGTCACTCAAGCTTATTCATCCTTCGTGTTAAAGAAAAAAAGGCGTTGCACAAAGAAAGAGCGTATGGCAGGATAGATCCGCCTTTATGATAAAAGGATGACAGTTAAGCGATCGCACCCAAACCTAACACTGGTCATTGTGCAACGCCAGATGGAAGGAAGACTGTCACTTGTTTGGTGTTATCTAAAAATGATCATAACCCGAAATATTTATAGATAAACTACATTGTTATTAATACAAACAATAGAGTATGCTCTATGTATTATGGCTTAAGGAGCACTAACGTTGAGGCAAGCCACGCTGCACCAGCTAAAAGTCTTTGAAGCGGTCGCTCGGCACAATAGCTTTACACGAGCAGCAGAGGAACTGTTTCTCACCCAGCCCACTGTTTCAATGCAGGTTAAACAGTTAACCAAAGCCGTTGGTATGCCACTGTTTGACCAAGTGGGGAAGCGCCTCTATCTTACCCAAACCGGTGAGGAACTTGTCAAGACCTGCCGCGCTATCTTTGACAATTTAGATCAGTTTGAGATGACGGTGGCAGATCTCAAAGGTCTTAAACAGGGACGTTTGCGACTGGCTGTCATTACCACCGCCAAGTATTTTGTCCCCCGCTTACTCGGACCGTTTTGCCGACGCTATCCCGGAATTGATGTTTCCCTACAGGTCACAAATCACGAATACATCTTAAATCGCCTGAGTGAAAACTTGGATGACCTGTACGTGATGAGCCAACTCCCAGAAAATTGGGATATTACTTACCAGCCCATTCTCGAAAATCCCTTGGTAGTAATGGCTCCGGCTGATCATCCTCTAGCTAACGAAAAAAATATCTCCCTCAAACGTCTGGCAGAGGAGCCATTTATTATGCGAGAACCGGGATCAGGGACGCGCAAGGCGGTACAAGAACTCTTCGACGTCCATGAAATTCCCCTGAAAGTTCAGTTAGATTTGGGCAGTAATGAGGCAATCAAGCAAGCTATTGTCGGCGGGTTGGGAATCTCTATTTTATCCTGCCATACCCTCGCCCTAGAAAGTTCTGGCAGTGAAATCACTATCTTAGATGTTGAGAAATTCCCCATCGAACGCTATTGGTATGCTGTATACCCCAGCGGTAAACAACTATCAATTGTGGCTCGCACCTTTCTCGACTACCTGTTGACGGAAGGCAAACAGATTGCAGAAAAGACAGCCTCTAAAAAGATTGCTAGAGCAGGCTTGCCGAGTAAAACCCTGATACCTAACGCTGTAAGCTGCGCGGATCAAGAGCATCCCGAAGACCATCCCCCAGCAAATTAAAGGCTAAAACCGTCAAGATAATCAGCAACGCGGGGGGCCAAATCAACCACGGCTGGAGTACCAAAATAGAAGCATTCGTTGCCAAAGACAGCAAATTGCCCCAAGATGGGTCAGGTTGCTGAATGCCAAGACCGATTAAACTCAGTACGGATTCAGCCACAATGAAGCCGGGAACTGCCAGGGTAGCTGAGATGATCACGTAGGTAGAGGTTTGGGGCAGAACGTGGCGAAGAATGATGTAAAAAGGTTTGGCTCCCATGGCTTTTGATGCTTGCACAAATTCTCGCTCTTTAAGCGATAATACCTGTCCGCGAATGACCCGTGCTAATCCAGACCAGCTAATGAATGAAGTAATCAAGACGATTAATAAAAACCGTTGGGCGCTGGTTAGTCCTGGGGGTAGCACAGCAGCTAAGGCTACCAGCAGGTAAAGGGTGGGAATGGTCATGAGAACCTCGACTAGGCGCATTAAGCCACCATCTATCCAGCCTCCGAAATAACCAGCAATTCCGCCAACTAACAACCCCAGAGGGAACGAGATAGCAATTCCGACTAGACCAATGCTGAGACTGATCCGACCGCCATACACCAAGCGACTGAACTGGTCGCGCCCCTGTTCGTCTGTACCGAGTACATTAAGTTTGCCTTCACCAAGGGTGCCAAACAGGTGCAGATTCATCGGAATACCGCTAAATAATTCCACCTCCTGAAAGCTGGGGGGTAGGGGCAGACGAATTTGAAAGAGCTGATAATCAGAACCTTTAACAAAGAGGCGCATCGGCGAGGGGTTTTGCCAATCGACAATCAGTTCTCGCCTGCCTGTCTCCAAGTCCGTCGGACCTTGGGTGGTGGGATAAACGTGGGGTCCAATAAACTTTCCCTCGGGAGTACGCCAATAAATTTGGGTCGGTGGGAGTAGGGAACCGTTGGGTTGCGAGACATAGGGGTCATAGGGAGCAACAAAGTCGGCGGCTATGACCGTTAGGTAAAAAATTAAGAGCAGCACAGCCCCAAAGCGAGCGAGTGGGTTCTTTTTGAGTTTCTGCCACCAGTTCATGAAGTTAAAGGGTTAAGAATGAAGCTGTTGTGCGAGTTGCCTCTGTGCCTCTTCATTTTTTTCGTGTTCGACAACAAAAACGTTTGAGTAGAGGTTAGCGGCAATTTGCTTGCCTTCCTGGGTCAGTGACAGGTAGCGCAGGGCTTCTTGGATAAACGGGAAAACACCACTCCAGTAAAACTGAGAATATTCTGTCCGCAGATCGCCGGGATGCTGATATCCTAACGCTTTGTTGACACCAGTTTCTTCAAATTCGTAGTAAAGAGAACTAATTTTCTTGAGATAGCGTGGGTCAGAAAGCTGACCAATTAAGTCAGACGCGCGAATTAAACCAGCATAACTATGGGTATCCCGATGATCTCCCTCTTTTGGCACTGGAAAACGAGTGAGTTCAATATTGCGCTTTATTTGCTCGGCGTCAATTAGTTTATGACCCCCAAACCGCTCATCGGTAAATAGTTTGGCGCGATCAACATGATAGGGAGTGAGGGACGCATCTGTTGCTCCTGGGAGCAGATGCACCATCTCATCATTTTGACCTGTTGCGTACAATCTTTCAGCATCTCGGTCTTGGCGACAAACTCCCTTGACGTAGCCAATGTCATGACAGACTAGGGAAATGATAAAGTGCAACCAGTCTTCTGCTGTCACCCCACCCTCACGAATGTGTTTGCCCCGTAGGATTTCCTGTCCTACTAGGGTCACTAGGATTGAATGTTCGACATTGTGATAAAGGGCGTCACTGTTGGCAATGTTTTCCATTGCCATACTTCCCGCCCAGGCAATAATATCTTCAAAGTCAGTTTTCAGCCCCCCGTAAGTCCGGCGGTAGCCTTCTCGAAGTTTATGAACAAAGACATCAATTAAAATTTCAGTTGCATTAAACATTCTTAGTACTCACCCGCTCCAATCGTGCTTTTTTTTAGGGCTTGCGGAACAGTGACAATATCTATGCCTTATGGACTCCAATAAAGTTTTGCTAATCACTTCCTTGAGGATTACCACAGGGTCGTCATTTCAAGCAAAAATCAGGATAATGATTAAATGTTGCTAACTTCACGAGATAAATGCTCCCAAAAGCTACAGGATTTGGATAGATATTGAGGAACGGTTGCAGGAATGGCGATGCTGTACGGTGCTGAGGAGGCTTGAAACGCAACGCTGTCATAGAGAATAGGTTGAGTGATGCTAGTGATCAAGCCTCAATACCTTAGCTTTGACAGTCAACGATTAGCTTCCCAAATTATTGATATAATAGCCTATAGATCTGATTAAGAGTAGATATGCGGGTGTAGTTCAGTGGTAGAACGTCAGCTTCCCAAGCTGAATGTCGTGGGTTCGAGTCCCATCATCCGCTTTGAGTTATGTACACTGACCAGCCCTTTCAAGGTGTCAGCTTTTTGGCTTTAGTTTGGGCTAGAATCTTAGCAGTAGAAACATGAGGGCGGTTGGCAGGACGCTGGCGTTTGAGTCGGAAGTTTGTCTTCTTTTCGAGACGTGGGTGACGTAGAAAGGCTCTCAAATTAACCAGACCCGCCAAATCCAGAAGCACCTGAGTCAACTCCATCAAACTCATCTGCTCAAAAACCTTCCATTCACAAGGAGGAATCGCAATCATCATGCCGCGATAAGTGCCTCGAATTTCGTCAGCCAGATAATAGCAGGAAACTTCTTGTTCAACTTTCTCGCTGCCATAAACGCTTCTGTTCGAGCGGTAGCTGCTGCCCCACCAGCAGGCACGACGGAGGAGGGCGCGGCGGGCAGCGGTAGCACCAAAACGCGGCAGCGCACACGCGGGCGCTGGGGAGCTAGAACCCACACTCCGCACTTCAAGGTATAGTACAATAGAATACAGAAACGTCCCTGAGAATACTAAGCATAAATACTCACTTTACTGAGAGTTGATACCTTGAAATAATTAGCCAGTTACCTGGGACTATTTAAAAGAGAGATTAACATTGTCTAAATCAAGAACGATAGAAGTCAAAAACTTAGACCATTTAGGAATTATAGCTGGATTAATTGATGAAATAGGAATAGTTGATATCATCAATGAAAAATTAGGAATAGACAAGCGAGAAAAAATCTCATCGCTTTATAAAATTAAAGCCAAACCCGAAAGACAGGAGCAAGAAATTACTGCCAGAGAAAAACAAGCAGGAAGATTTATCCTAGCGACGAACGTTCTCGAACAAGAAGTTCGGAATTCAGCCGAAATCCTTTTAAATTACAAAAATCAACAATCTTGTGAAGGAGGATTTAGATTTTTGAAAGACACAGATAGTTAACTTGACGGACGAACGTCAATTTATTTTGAACTTCTTGCCATCTTCTTGTCAAAAATATTATCTGTGATTTTTTTTGACTCACATTCGTGGCAATTGGGGGGTTTTTGGATAATGGATAAATCCGTGTCAGGAGAGTAGATACTCTTCAATTTCTGCTGCTTAAAAAAGCTCATAAGAATCTCCCAAACAATTACGGTTTCCTGAAAAGATATTCAAGTGTTTAATTTTTCAGACTTTTTCCCTTGATTGGATATGTAGCTTCTTGTACTTCAAGCTGAAGTGCGGAGTCTGGGTTTTATCTCCAAAGGCAGAGGCTTTGGAGAGTTCGGTAACGGCTTTGAGATAGCGTTGTTTACCGTCTTCTAACTCTAAAATATGGTTGACGGCGGCGGGGATAACCGAGAGACGTTCACCGGGAGTGCCGTTGAAGAATTTGGAATAGCTGTAAAACATGATAACATTATGGGCGATGGCTTCTAGAAGCCAACACCAAAATTTTGTCTCTCCTTTCAGTAAACTCAAAATTAGATGAAATTTAACCATCAATTGTCTGCCTTACTTGCTGGTACTGCCATCACTAGTGCAATTGTTATTACTTTACCCCCAAATGCTCAAGCCCTAACTGGCACCCAAGTCAATGAAGTAGCGCGTGCTGTGACTGTGTTAATTGTAGGACAACAAGGCAACGCCCAAGGACATGGTTCTGGTGTAATTATTGCCAAGGATGGCAATACCTACTATGCATTAACCAATGTGCATGTAATGTATGGTTTGGATAAAGCTTTACTTGTTGCCCCCGACAAAGAAGTTTACGAAATACCTCTTAATAAAGTTAAATTTTTACCCGATGTTGATTTAGCTTTAGTGGAATTCACTAGCGACAAAAATTACCAGGTTGCTACCTTGGCAAACTCTGAACTTAGCAGTGAAGGTCAAGATGTTTTCGTTTCCGGTTGGCCTGCGGCTGGACACAGTGGAGAAGTTATTCGTCAATTTACCGATGGTCGTATTTCCGGGTTTTTAACGAAACCAGTAGATGGCTACCAAATGATTTACACTAATGTAACTCGTCGAGGCATGAGTGGAGGGCCTGTCTTTGATGCTGGTGGTCGCGTCATTGCTATTCATGGTCGAGGTGATTATGAAGATCCCAGACAGCTTGCTGGTTCTGAGGGAATGAGTCCGGAGGCAGCAGTTAGAGTTGCCAGTCTAATTAAACCTGGTTTTAATTATGCTATTCCCATCAACACCTATTTACAACTTGCCCCTCAAGCTGGCATTTTTCTAGGTGTAAAAGTGGAGAATTCCCCAGCACCAGAATTGGGGGCACCTTATCAAGCGAGTGGTAAACCCGACTCCCGCGATAAAATTGACGACATCAACAATACCTTAAACACGGTGAATCGGGCACTTGATACTGTTGACAGAATTCGCCGTATTCGTCTTCCTTTTTAAGGTGTTGCTAGCGTCTTTCCTCGCTTGAGTTGAGGGGTTCCGGGGGCGCTTGTCGCCCCCGGAATTTACACACTCAGAAACTGACAGGCGATCGCTTGCATTTTCTGGCAGAATTTTAAGTGCAGCTGGGATATTGGGTCAAACTCCGACGGAATCAACGATGAATGTGTCGATATTTTCTCCCTTAAGCTGCCCAATCTTTACACAGTAATTCGGCTTGTTGCAGTACCGTTACGGTTGCCTTTTCCTGTTTATCGGGGGGATAGCCATACTTGCGTAACAGTCGTTTTACAATGGTTCGCAGTTTTGCTCTGACGCTTTCTTTTACCGTCCAGTCTATTGTGACATTACGCCGCACGGCTTGCACGAGTTCGCGGGCGATAGCTTTTAATGTTTCATCCCCCAACACCTGCACCGCACTATCATTAACCTCCAGTGCGTCGTAGAATGCCACTTCATCTTCCGTTAATCCCAAATTTTCGCCCCGGCTCTGGGCTTGGGGGATTTCTTTTGCCAGTTCAATTAGTTCTGTGAGAACTTGGGCGGTTTCAATGGAGCGGTTTTGATACCGTTTAATGGTATCCTCCAGTATGGCAGCGAAGGAGCGAGACTGGACTAAGTTTTTACGCGATCGCATTTTTATCTCATCCTTAATTAGTTTCCGCAGCACCTCTAGTTCACCGGGAGTGCCGTTGAAGAATTTGGAGTAGTTGAAGCTGCCGTACATGGCTTTGACGACTTCGTATTTCTCTTGCAAAATAGCTAAAGCTGCATCGGTGGGGATGCCTGTATTGTTTCTATCGCCTTCGGTGTAGTATTGTAGGGCTTGTTTGAGTTGGTCAGCGATGCCCAGGTAATCGACGACTAAGCCACCGGGTTTGTCTTTGAAGACGCGGTTAACTCTGGCGATTGCCTGCATTAAACCATGTCCGCGCATGGGTTTATCAATATACATGGTGTGCAAACTGGGGGCATCAAATCCAGTTAGCCACATATCCCGGACGATAACTAATTTCAGGGTATCATCGGCGTTTTTGAAGCGTTTGGCAAGGTCTTTGCGGCGCTTTTTACTGCGGATGTGGGGTGGTAGTTTGGCGTCATCGGCGGCGGAACCGGTAATTACGACTTTGATTGTGCCTTTGTCGTCGTCGTCGTGGTGCCATGAGGGGCGAAGTTGGATAATAGAGTTGTAGAGTTCAGCGCAGATATCCCGACTCATGCCAACTATCATGGCTTTCCCTTGGATGCTGGCTTGGCGGTTCTCGAAGTGAGAGACAATATCGTTAGCCACTTGATTGATGCGGGGTTCTGCACCAACTAGGGCTTTGAGTCTTGCCCATTTACTTTTTAATTGGTCTTTGGTAGTCTGTTATTCGTCTTCGGTGAGTTCTTCAAATTCGGGGTCAATGTGGGGACGTTCGGATTCGTTTAAATCGAGTTTGGCGATTCGGGCTTCGTAGTAGATGCGGACGGTGGCTTCATCTTCGACTGCCCGTTGGATATCGTAAATATCGATATAATCGCCAAACACTGCTTTTGTGCTTTTATCGCCGAGTTCGATAGGGGTTCCGGTAAAGCCGATGAAGGAGGCATTGGGGAGGGCATCTCTGAGGTGTTTGGCGAAACCGTAGGAAATATAGGCTTCCTCTGTCTTTTTGTCTTGCTTAACATGGGCTTCGAGTTCGTATTGGGAACGGTGGGCTTCGTCGGCGATAAATATAATGTTACGACGGGGGGAGAGTTGGGGGTATTGTTTGCCTTTTTCTGGGGCAAATTTCTGAATGGTGGTGAAGATAACGCCACCGGATGCCACTTGTAGTAATTCTTGGAGGTTGTCGCGGTTTTCGGCTTGTTGTGGGGTTTGGCGGAGTAAGTCGGAACAGGTGGAAAAGGTGTTAAACAGTTGGTCGTCTAAGTCGTTTCTATCGGTGAGAATGACTAAGGTGGGGTTTTCCGTGTCCGGATGTTGGATAATTTTTCCGGCATAGAATGCCATGGTGAGGCTTTTTCCGCTGCCTTGGGTGTGCCAGATAACGCCAACTTTTCTATCACCGCCTGGGTTAGTGGCGGTAACGGTATTATGGATGGCTTTATTGACGGCATGGAATTAGTGGTAGCCTGCCATCTTTTTGGTGATTTTTTCGCCGTCTACTTCAAAGACGATGAAGTTTTTGATTAAATCCAGGAGGCGGTGTGGGGTAAAGATGCCTTTGATGATGATTTCGAGTTCGGCGCTGCCTTTGGGGGCAATGGTTTCTCCATCAATGGTGCGCCAAGGCATGAACCATTCCCAATCGGCGGTGAGGGTGCCGACTCTGGCATAGGTGCCGTCGGATACGATGAGGAGTTCGTTATAGGAAAATAAGCTGGGGATGTCGTTTTTATAGGTTTGCAGTTGGTTAAATGCGCCTTTAATTGTGGCGTTTTCGTCGGTGGGGTTTTTGAGTTCGATGACTGCTATGGGTAAGCCGTTGATGAAGATGACGACATCGGGGCGGCGGTTATTTTTATTTTCGATAACGGTAAGTTGATTGACGGCTAACCAGTCGTTGTTGTCGGGGTTGGTAAAGTCAATGAGCCAGACTTTATCGTAGATGGTGCGATTTTCGGCTTGATATTCGACATCAACGCCATCGGTGAGGAGTTTGTGGAAGCGGCGGTTGTTTTCAAAGAGGTTGGGGGTATCGGTGCGGGTAACTTTTTTAATCGCGTCTTCGATAGCGTCGGGGGGGATATTGGGGTTGATAATTGTTAAGGAAGAACGGAGGCGGTTAGTTAGGATGACATCGCTGTAGGTTTGGCGTTCCGAGTTGGGGGAGTCGGGGGCAATTTCAGAGGCGTGAATAGGAGTGTAACCTAAGCTTTCTAGCCATTCGATGGTGGCTTCTTCGACAACGGATTCAGTAAAACAAGCGCTAGGCATAATAATTAATTTTTAGCTGACTAGCATTTCTTTAAATTCCTGTCGCCTCGACCAATAGGCGAGGTCAGACACTTCTTCTAAAAGACGAATATTTTCAGAACTCCATACATCAAAGCTATCGTCAAACAATGAGATGAATTGCGAACTATTTCCATTTTCTTTTAAATAGCTGAGGTCAGACCAAGCCGTAAAAACATTATCAGCTCGACTATTAGCTGCTGCTCTACTTCCTGTACTAAGTACATCTATTAACGCATTATGTCGAGCATGTTGAGTATAAAAATCTACTTTTCGAGAACGACCGGAGCGACCCTTAAATTTTTTGTTTTGTTCAAAAGGTATCTTTGATTCTTTTAAAAATTCTGCTACTTCCTCGATAATTGACTCAAAAGCTCTTGTTTTAAAGGTAAACCAAATATCAGAAACTCTAAATGCTGCTTGAGATAAGCGTATGACCGCAGAGGCTAAATTTTCTTCTTTTTTTATCCGAAGTATGAGCATTCCACGGTATCGCTCGACTCCATGAGTTAAAAGGGTATCTTGAATAAGAATTTCTTGCTTTTCGGAACGCTTTGGAGATATAGTTTGCATTCGCAACCAGCGCAGGGTTTCACCCAGGTCTGTTAGTACATACTGTCCGTCTTTCTCTTTTAAAAAGACATCGATTACGTCACCGTCTGGGTAGAGGTAGGGGGTACGGATGCGGATAAAGTCGTTGACAGTAGAACAGGTAAACAACTCTCCGATGGTTTTAGCAATTTCTTGGCAAATGGTAGACATCAGAGGAACAGATCCAACTGTAACGGTGGTGGTTCTTGCATAATTCCATTATGGGTGATTCTTGACTCCAGACAAAACTGCTGCCATATTGTGACTGGCTCAGTGATTGGAGCTGTTATATCGGGTGGAACATAGGCTTTTTTATCTCGATACAGTTCGTCCCAGCGATGTTTGTGTTTTTCTCCTACTTGTTCGCCATCGGGATTTCTATGGTCTTGTCCTAAGTCCAAGCCATAAATCCTACCAGCAGCACGATGAATGATTACATAGCTAAGCTTTTGAGCAAGCTCATTGTAGCTTCCTTTAATAAAGATTGGATAACCAGCATCTGAAACTACCTCAACACGAAATTCTACAGCAGGAGAATGGTCTTCATCATCAAGCCATCTGATATCTCCTTCTATACGTTTATTGGTATCAGTTATGAGTTCCTCAAATTCATCTTGAGATAACATAAGGAATGGCTACAGAATAGTAGATAGTTTACTAATATCATTGTTTAGTTTTTCCATGTTGCATCTAAGGTAAAGTTATGGGAGTTCTTGAGGAGTAAAGTGTTATTTTCTTTGATTAAGTCGCCCGTGCAGTATATAGGAATGCGTTCTTGATAAGCTTTGATAGCCAGAATATAGTCACGTCCAGTTAATTCGGTCTGAATTTTGCACAGTTGATCCGTGACAGCTCCAAAAATTGTAATTTGACCACTTAATTCTGTCGTTTTGGGAGTTTGAATTTGCATTACTACTCCCTGAACAGTTACGGCGGTTGCTGTTGCGTTTAATAATTTGCTTGTTTCTTGACCCGTAATGGTCGCGTAAAGGACAACTGGATCGAGGTCGGCTTCATTTTCCCATTGAATAGTTCCTAAATCAGGATTTACTTGGACTTTTGCAAAGTAGTCTGGGTCTTGTAAGGGAGTAAATATCCCTGTAAATTCTATAATTTTGCTAATGTCAACGATGCCCTCAATGCCATCATCAAATCGTAGACGGAGTTTATATCCTTCTAAGGGTTGGACATCGATAATATCTTTTAGCATGGCTTACTCTAAAGGAATAATTTTGTTTAAAGGTTGATTATTTTGGGCTAGTTCCCAGTTTTCCATTAGTTCGGTTTGATGTAGAGTTGCCCACTCAGTCACGATTTTATTAGCTTTCGAGGTTAGCTCTCCGGCTATGATTTCAAGGGTATTGATACTGATAAGGGCTTTTTGTTGGTTATAGCGGACGTGAAAATGTGGGGGGAAGTGGTCGTTATAATACATGGTAATGATGATGCCGAAAAAACGGCTGATTTCTGGCATTAAATTACCTCGTTAACTGCCTCATCTTTCTATCTCCAAAATAAAATCAACTGGATTAAGGGTTTTTAGAAGTAATCATTGACAAAGTTTAGGCTTCTACTTTGGGTCTTTCTCTAATCGGTTGATGATATAAAACCATTAATTGATTGTCTGTTAAAGTTTCTATGGCATAGGCGCGACCTGTTAAATCGCTGAATTCAATTTCAAAGGCTCCTGGTTCGTATTCTTCTACAATTGTTCCAACTTGACCGCGATATAAACCTAGTTCTGGTAAATCTTCTAACAGAGCGACAACATCTAATAGTTTCATCAGCTAATACCTCTTAATTAAAGAACGTAACACGTTATGAGACGGGGGAAGTCTTCGTTATTTCTAATTATCCAGACGCTATGAATAATTGCCTGTTTGTCACCGCGAGTCATGGGAAAGTCGATGATGTATTTTTGACCGTAGGGATTGCGTTTATCAGGAATAGCATCATGGGCTTGAAGGGCTTGTAAAAGGGCGGCTTCGAGTTCTTCAATATCGTCTGAATCTAGGTCTAAGGCAGATTTGAATACTCGTGCTTTATGTTGTCCATCGGGATGTTTTGGGTTGAGGCAATAACCTGCTAGTTTTTGGCTGTCAATGATGGCGCGTTCTGGATTAGGCAGTTTCATGTTACCTCCTCTACTACTTTCTCGGCTTCTTTGACTCGGATTTCGCCTGATAGGAGTTTGGGGAGTAGGGGGCGATTTCAAAGGCGTTGAGGGGGGTGTAGTTGAGGGTTTCTAGCCAGTCGAGGGTGGCTTGTTCGACAATGGATTTATTCCAATTTTCAATTATGGAACGCCTATAATGTTCCTCGGAGATATCTATACATTTTTCTATTAATTTTTCAGGCAGGATAATTTCACCGCCTTTTTGAGGTTTAAAGCCCCATAAGCCAAAAACTAAAGAAATTATTAGAGCAAGATAACTAAAAATCTTTAATAACAAACAGAGCTTACAACTCAGAGAGATATCGGTATTGGGAAAATCAATAATAAAAGATTTGTCAGGTAAGCTTGATGAAAAGCGGATAAGAACCGCATCAAACCCAATGACTGTCCCCAGCTTGGTATTTAGGATATTGCTACTGTCGCGTATATTTTTTAATGCATTCTCCGCATATTCGTAAATTAGGTTTATATTTGAAGTATGTTTATCAATACTCAAAGGAGCCTCCATGTCTGATAATCAAAAAAATCCGTCCTCAACTCAAGGGCAGTCTAATAGTTCTCAACAAGGACAATCTAATCCCTCTCAACAAGCCAAAGTAAAAAATAATCCACCCCCTATTAAGTTTGAAAATACAGTTCATTTGAGGAATGACTCCCCAACGTAATATTTGAATTTGTCATCTTTGAATCCACCACCAATTGCAAAGTTTCCTGGTGTGAGGAGTATGTCTCCTGGTGGTTCAGTTCGGAAAAACTCTCCTTTGAATGCCTACCCATGCTTGATATCAATCAAATCGCCAAGTGCTGTTACCTCCCACCCCTTCGGAATCTTCCCCAACGCCGAATCTTCAAACTCATCAGGGAAAAGGTGAGCCGTTGCAGCGTCCATTCCTACTGGCTGTCTGCCGTCCATCTTGGCGCGAACAGGGTCAAAGTCCACAAACCAGGATTTGAAGATTGCCCGTGCGATCGCTTCCAGTGTCCCGTTCATCTGCTGGTTCAGCTCGATTTTGTCGTCTAGTGAAGAGAGGATATGTGCGATCGCTTTTTGTTCAGAAGGCGGAGGAACTACAAACGGAAGCGCAGATAAAATCGATGTATTGAGATTTGGCATAGTAGCGCCGATGGCGTGCCGAACTATCCACTCCCGAACATTGGGATGACTTAAGTAATAAGACGCATACAACGGGTCAATTTCACCGTTACCGAATCTAACGCGCAGACAACCAGTGCCACAAAGCCAGCCCTCCTCTTCAGCACGAATTAAGGCTCTACGTTCAACATCACCACGCCGGCTATAAACAATGTCACCTGTTCTTACCAAATAACGACTGAGCCTTTCAGCATCTTGAGCAGTAATTCGAGCAATTCCTTCGGTCACAACGCGGTTATCACCGATATTTTTAGGCATGATCGAAGGAATACCAAAAGGCACATAGTCAGAGGCATGTAATTGACTTCCGAAAGGACCTGTTTGAATATCACCGCCAGTTCTTTCGCATACTTTACCAAGTGTCGTTACTTCCCAATGGGCTGGTAATGAATTAAAAAGCGATTCAACCGCCATACCCCAATCCCTTAAGTACCTTTACTGATTCAGCCTCTCCCTCATCCATCGCCGAAATGCCCTTAACGCTTGAGAAGTTCCTGACTGTCGCCCCATCTCTAAAAACTGAGAAATCCCCTCAATCACCGGAAAATTAGGATTTCCCGGAAACTTCTTGTCCGTCAAATTTGGGTCGTCCTCAATTGAACCTGTTGGCTCAACTATATAGGGCTTGCTGAATAAGTCGGCAAAAACAACCGATGGATTAATTAGTTATTTAATCCTGAATAAAAGATAAGTATTTATTGTTAATAATTCCCTGGCTGATAGCCTTTAGTAATAAGTGATGACCGAAAAAGACTTTCTGAGAGTTGGAAGCACAAAAAAAGACAAAAAACCTGCCGTAGCAGGGTAGACAGATTCATGACCAAAAAAGTGATAGCAATGGCTGTTTCTGAAGTATGAGGGAGTTTAGCCATGATGCGATTCAGCGTCAACCTACGTTTAGAGACTCAAATTTTCCCTCAATAGCGTTACGGATTTTCTCGTCTTCTTTGGCTTGTTTCTTTATAGCTTTTCTTCTTTCTTTTCTTGACGATTTCCGTTTTTTGGCGACTCTCAAGTACTCTTTTCGGGCGAGGTTTCTATAAGTTTTGGGTTTTTTATCAAGTTTGGCTTTTACAGGTTCATAAAGAGTATCTATTATTTCTTCCGTTTTGACTCTGGCTTGATTCAATAGCCCCAAATCATTGGGATAGCTTATATCGAGAGGCGCACAAGTGGCATCAAGGATTAATTGACCTCGAGAGAGCTAACTCTCTTTTTTCTTGGCTTTCTGTTTCTGAGCTTTTTTTTTTAGATTCTGACTCCGCCTCTAACTGACTCTTTTTCACCATTCTTTCATTCACTTGGTTGACGAGACTTCCTGTTATTCTTTCCCGGAATCTTGCCAATAGTGATGGGTCATACGGGGCTTCACTGCTGTAATAGGTTTTTCCTATAAAATACTGTAAGTAAGGGTTCTCTTTTATTTGTTCAACTGTCTCTCTATCACTTATTCCTAATTTTTCCTTAATTATTAATGAACCCAAGGCTACCCTAAAGGGTAGAGAAAGCAAGTTCAGCCCCCCAAATAGTGCGATAGCGAAGCGCTGACTTCGGCGTGAGCGCTCAGTCGAACGCTGCGTACTCCGTTGGAGAAGCCGGAGGCTAGCGCAGATCGCACACCGTCTCTGTAGAAAAATCCCCCTACCAGAAGTACAATACTACTGCCATTTTAAGAAGAAAAACCCACGTCACACCCTCAGCACTGCCTGAAGCACTGAGGGAGATGATGAAGGTAGACGCATATCTGGTTAATTTTTGACAAGGATTGGGTAAATCCTTCGGGGAGAAGCCTCTCTCACTCTAAAATCCTCCACAATTCCCCAATTTTCCAGTTCAGTTTAGTCGCAGCCACCCCCCCAAAAACTGAGCTTGACAGGGCTGGAGCGATCGCACCACAGCTCACCGCCCTTCCTGGTACTCGCTAAAACACTTCACCTCATGAGGCACTAAGAGCAACTGTAAAGATAACCTGATTGTCAATTTCAAATCGTTGGTTCAAGAGAATTTTTGGCAGCTCCTGAGTGTCAATTACCAGAATAATTGCCTCTTCAAAGTCGAGCCGTTCTGTAATCAGCTCTTCTCGGCTGGTTTTGGTAATCAACTCTTCTTTAGTTATCAATCTATTGCGACGTGAAGCAATGACAAAGAGACGGTTTCCTTCTTCCTGAATGAGAACCTTGCTGAAGTCGTCCCAAAACGGAGCTTCATCGGCTTCCCCTTCCAGAATCAGAGGATACAAGTCTAACCACGGCTCGACTCGAACCCATTCGCGATCGCACATAACCCTAGCCAGGTAAAGCTTCTCAATATCATATCGGTTTCCCGTCTCGCCCTCTTTAACCACAATCCACGGGGGCACCCTGTAAGTAGATGCTAATATCTTATTACCTGAGCGATCGCTGATATAATTCCAAATTTCTACAGTATCCTCACGGACAATTTGAAATTTGATCTCAACGAGTGGGCTAGACGCTTCGGTAAAGTAAAGGTGTTGCCCAGAAATAAATCGATTACCATTGTCAACTAGAATGTACCAACGCTGAGTAGCCGCATCAATCCATTGAGCATCCAGGTGAGGAAAACTGGCATGCAACTCTTGCCTTTCCAAAAGCTGGATGTTTTCGGGTTCCGAGCAATCAAACTTAAAAATAAATACAGGTAGTTCAACGTTATCCAGAACATAGGCAATCTTTTGAAGGGGCTGAGTAGCGACGATAATGGATTGCGGTGTTCGGACAATTTTAAAGATTTGAAGTTCTGTTGAGTCCTCAGCATTCAGCAAAGGCTTCGATTCGAGTTCGATGTAGCGTTGCGATTGAGGCTCAAATGCCAGCAGGAGCAGTCGGTCACGGCGATGCAAAGTATCTCTGGCAGCAAAGATTAAATCAGGGAATGTCATACAATACAGAGATTGCTGAATTTTCTACCTTGGCAGGTTGGCGGTTGTATGGCACCAATGCCCCCAGAACACGATTATCCTTGGTAGAGGCAGTGTCCTACTATCGGGAACAATGGCAACCGGAACGAGGCTTTCATCTTTTTAAGCGAGGTCTCCTCCCCGCACTTTCCATCTACTTCCAAGATGATACTCGGATTCGAGGGTTAATGTTTTTGCTAACCCTCGCACTACAGCTATTCACCCTCATGGAGTTTGTCGTGCGCCGTGAGTTAGCTAACCAGCAAGAGTCCTTAACGGGTTTGGCTGATGAGTATTCCTGAGTCTATTTATACTCTCCCTGTGTTAGTTCCCGAATGAGTTTAACTGTCGAATGTTCGCGTCAATCTCTCGCGGACATAAACTCGCTCTATTGAACTAACTTTTGTTTAACCTAAATGGTGCAATTGCTTACTCAGACTACTGTGTGGCTGCTGATAAAGCTAGTGGGCTATCCATTTGAGCGAACGGTGAGTTAGAAGCATTCTGGTTGTTTTCCCTCAGCATTTTGGATTTCTTTAGCCAACTACAAATTGGGGAAAATAACAAGACCTTGAAAGGGCTGCTCCTACTTTCTTACTATCGCCAGCCTTCGTTTTGAGCATTGCCTTCAGCGCACCTTTTTTAATTGCCTTGCTCGTGCGCCTCTTCTGCCGTTAAAGATTCTGCATGATGCTCCTGTAATTGCTGGATGTGATCGCACCTCGGAGGATAAGGAAAAGCGATCGCTCTTTCATTGCCTGCCAACTTTAGACAAATTTATGGTGGTGGATGACGACCTAGCAATTCCTCTTCTGCCCTAATCGCCAACATTGTTGTTCGATTCAAATCAAGTGCTTGTACCGTTGCTCGACCTGTAGCTGTCAACCCGACAACTTGCACACCATTCCAACTAAAGTGTTCTTTCCATGCCTGTTGGCGAGGATTAAAAATGGAGACAACTTCACCCGTCTCCGAGTCCTCAAGATTTTGCCGTGCGCCCTTGCGAAGTGAACAGGAGACATAAGCAAGAGCTAAGTTTTCAGCAATCGTCTCACCACCAGCTACAACAGGAATAATGTGGTCGATATGAAAAGTAGCGACTTGACCAATTTGCGATATCCTGCAATATTCATAACGGTTCTCTGCTCTTTGAATGACTAATCGACGGAGGGAAGCTGGAATTGTTACCATCTATGTCTGCGGAAGATGCTTTAGAAATACGGCGGCGGGTTTTACTAGCTTTTGAAGCCGCAGAAAAAGAACCCGATCCAGAAAAGCGCCGTAGTTTGTTAACCTTTGTCCTAATCGGCGGTGGACCGACCGGCGTTGAGCTAGCAGGAGCACTGGCAGAACTCGCTCACGGCACCTTAAAGCAGGAATTTCGTAACATCGACACGTCAGAAACTAAAATTTTGTTACTTGAAGGTCTAAATCGGGTGTTGCCGCCGTATCCACCGGAGCTATCTGCAAAAGCACAAGCGGCGTTGGAGCGCTTGGGAGTTACAGTACAAACTGACACTCTGGTTACTAATATTGAAGAAAATTCTGTAACAATCCGTCGCGGTGAGCAGACTGAACAACTATCGGCACACACCATTTTGTGGACAGCAGGGATGAAAGCTTCTTCAATGGGAGAAGTACTCTCTAGAGCCACGGGTGTACAACTTGACCGAGCGGGACGAGTTATTGTCAACCCAGACTTAACCGTAGCAGACCAACCCAATATTTTTGTGATTGGTGACTTAGCCAATTTCCCTCATCAATACGAAGATGGCAAACCCCTACCAGGAGTTGCCCCAGTTGCCATGCAAGAAGGGCAGTATGTTGCCAATCTCATCCAGAAGCGACTCAAGGGAGAAACGCTGCCTCCTTTTAGCTATAACGATTATGGCAGTTTGGCAGTAATTGGACGAAATGCTGCCGTTGTCAATTTGGGATTTGTGAAGTTTTCAGGGTTCCCAGCTTGGCTTGCCTGGATTTTCGTCCATATTTTCTTTCTTATTGAATTTGACAATAAGTTAATTGTGATGATTCAGTGGGCGTGGAATTACTTTACGCGTAAACAAGGAGCACGGCTAATTACGAAACCCGATCTATCTGACTCAAGTAGGAGTGAAGTGGAGAGAAATTCTGAGATACACGATCGCGCAGTAGCCTAGTGAAGAGCAAGGAACTCGGGGTCAAGATAGCACGTTCGCGGCAACCTTTCAACGAGGCGATCGCGCAAACAATTACAGCATAGAGTATGAGGAGCAATAACCCAGCTAGGAAAGCACTTCGTCATTATTAGATACTGGCGGCAAGGGTAAGGCACAGCAGTTTACATCATGTAAGCAGACTTTACCCCATTGCAGTGCCCAACGCACCAATGCGACTCGATTATCGGTGGATGTCTTCTGCAAAATATTGCTGATGTGGTTGTCAACCGTGCGCTTACTGATTTCCAGTTTCTGGGCAATCTCCTGATTGGTTAAACCAGCACTTACCAACTCTATAATCTGTAACTCCCGGTCTGATAGAGACGCCGGGATATCGGACTTGCCACCAGCCATAGGTATTTTGTCCTTGGTAAATCTACTCATTGCCTCCTTATAATTCTAGCTAACTGCGCCCAAGCCCTACGCTAACTATCTCTTACCAACAACCAATGACCCATAACGACCCTCACCCGTTCGCTTTAATTGTGCCTACCTACTTATTGAAAGCTGTAGATTTTTTGAGTGGTTAAGCGATCGCAAATCGAAGACGGGCGCTGACTCAGGGGGAATCTTTGTCGATCAAGCTGAACTTGCAAACCTGTTAAGGGATCAATGCCCGTAGATACCAAAAATTCTAGGCGTCCTAGTTGCGACCATTCGCTTAGGGTGTCCAAAATCTGAGCGATCGCTTGCAAGTACGGATGCTGTTTGTGTTGATACCAGTCTGGTGTAGCTAAGTTGGCTTGATCAAAACCGAGGTGAACGATTAGAGACGCTTTGCCAAACAACGCGATCGCAACAGGTCGGGCTTCTTCCTGCAACAGCATATTGTGATTGTGTACCAAATGCCGTAATTTTTCCAATCGTTCATAGCGTTCGGTTACGGGTTGGGGGGCATCTGACCACTGAATTGCCACCGTCACTAAATAAGTTTGTAACAGTAGATGCCCCAATTTCTGAGCCTTGGTTGCCAAGTAATTGGAATTATAGTCATTCGATTCAATCAACAATGGCACCCGATCAACCACCTCAATACCGTACCCCCTCAAACCCGCGATTTTACGGGGATTGTTGGTAATTAAGCGAATTTTCTTGACACCAATATCATTAAGCATTTGCGCTCCCATGCCGTAGTCCCGCAGGTCAGCCGGAAATCCTAGGCGTTCATTGGCTTCTACCGTATCCAGACCCATATCTTGTAGAGAGTAAGCCTTCAGCTTATTCACCAAACCGATACCACGCCCTTCCTGGCGCAAATACACTAACACGCCCTGACCTGCAGCCTCAATCATTTTCAGAGCCGCTTCTAATTGCTGCCGACAGTCACAGCGCAGGGAACCCAAGGCATCGCCCGTCAAGCATTCGGAGTGCATCCGCACCATAACCGGATTATCTTGGAACTCGATGGGGTCTCCCTTAACAATTGCAACGTGTTCGGAGCTATCCATCGTGTTACGGTAGCCGTAAATCTGGAAGTTTCCAAAAACCGTAGGCAATGTGGCAATAGTTTCCCGGTAGACAAAGCGATCATGCTGAAGGCGGTAACTGATTAAATCAGCAATGCTGATCAGTTTGAGGTTGTGCTGTTTAGCGTATTGAATGAGTTGAGGCAAACGCGCCATCGACCCATCAGAATTTTGAATTTCACAAATTACCCCGGCTGGGTAAAGTCCCGCGAGTCGGGGGAGGTCAACCGCCGCCTCCGTATGACCTGCCCGCTTTAAAACCCCGCCCTCTCTAGCACGGATCGGGAAAATGTGACCCGGACGCCGCAAGTCATGGGGTTCACTCTCTGGGTTAATGGCAACTTGAATCGTTTTCGCCCGGTCTTCGGCAGAAATACCCGTGGTGACGCCTAAATGGGATGCCGCATCAATACTAATGGTAAATGCTGTCTGGTTGCTATCAGTATTTTTGCTAACCATTAGGGGTAGATCGAGGGCGTCAAGGCGTTCGCCTGTCATTGCCAGACAAATAAGCCCCCGTGCTTCTACCGCCATGAAATTAATCATGTCAGGGGTAGCGAATTGGGAGGCACAGATTAAGTCCCCCTCGTTCTCTCGATTTTCATCATCGACCACGACCAAAGCTCGACCGGCTTTTAGGTCGGCTAGGGCGTCGTCGATCGAGTCAAATATAAACGTATTAGTTTCCGGCAATTCCACTGCAAGAGCGCGATGCTACAACCCTTAAGATTTCTACAACTTATTCCTTCTTAATTGTATCCCGTTTGCTTGGGTACAGGATTAGTGATGGTCATCTGTTGAAAAAAAGTTTGCCCTATCAGTAAATTTGTTGCAACAAACACTCCATGATGAATGACTTATAAGGAATAACTCGTGCAATCTCGTCAGATTTTTTATCACCAAAGTGCGTGTTTGATACTAAAATGCAGCAAATGTTCAACTGTTTTTGATTTGTGCTCTCTTAGGAAAGGAATATCATGGGTGATTTAGGACGCCTGCCAGTAGGAATTATTGGCGCTTCCGGTTACGGTGGTGTACAACTTATACGTCTGTTGATGGATCACCCAGGCGTTGAGGTGGTTTATTTGGGGGGAGATAGCAGCGCAGGGAAATCATTTTCTGAGTTGTACCCTCATTTAGGTCATTGCGTCAATCTGACCATTGAGCCTCTTGATTTAGATAAAATTGCTACCCGTTGTCAAGTTGTATTTCTCTCGTTGCCCAACGGTTTAGCTTATCAGATGGCACCCAGTTTGCTATCTAAGGGTTGTAAGGTGATCGACCTTTCGGCTGACTATCGGTTTAGGAACTTAGAGACTTACAAAACCTGGTATGGAGGAGAACGGCATGACTTAGAAACCGCAGCCTTAGCCGTTTATGGTTTACCGGAACTGTATCGCGATCGCATTGCGGGGGCTCAACTAGTGGGCTGCCCTGGTTGCTACGTTACCACTAGTTTGCTAGCACTCGCCCCCCTTCTGAAACAAGGATTAGTTATTCCAGAAACGGCAATTATCGACGCCAAATCGGGGACATCGGGAGCTGGACGGACAGCAAAAACTAATCTTTTATTGGCAGAAGCGGATAACTCCATTTCCCCCTACGGTGTTGCCCGCCACCGACATACTCCAGAAATCGAACAAACGTGCAGCGATTTAGCAGGGCATGATGTTACCGTGCAGTTTACTCCTCACCTAATGCCGATGGTGCGGGGATTGCTGGCAACGGTTTACGCAACTCTTCGTGATCCGGGACTCGTGCGAGAAGATTTGACAACGATTTATACTGCCTTCTACCGAGCCTCTCCCTTTGTGAAGATTTTGCCAAGCGGTACTTATCCTCAAACGAAATGGGCTTGTGGGACAAATCTCTGTTATATCAGTGTGGAAGTCGATCCGCGTACTGATCGGGTAATTGTCATGTCGGTTACAGATAACTTGATTAAAGGTCAAGCTGGTCAAGCTATCCAATGCTTGAATCTGATGATGGGTTGGCAGGAAACTTTAGGATTGCCTCAGTTGTGTTTTTATCCGTGAAGGCGGCAGTATCTAGAAGTTCAGCGATCGCATTTTGCTTAGAGGTGCGATCGCACCTAGGGTGCGGACGCCTGTACCTGAAAGGTCAGCGTCTGGGGAATTGCCGCCAACTAATAAACTGAGCGATAGCGAATCGACAACGGGTTTTACGGCTACGACGACCTCTCCTTAAAGCTCTGCGAGACTCAAGGGAGCCTTTAATCTGTTGTCCTCGATGAGAGATTTCTAGAGCGTTGGTTACGTGCCCCAGAACTTAGCGGTGAGTTGTTGACAATCGCTCACCTAGAATGCAGTGCCATCGACTGCGATTCCCGGCTCATTTGGAAAACCACCATAGTTGTGAGCTTCATACTGATTAACAAAGGCAAGAGCTTGCAGGAGTGCTTCTTTACGAGCTGACACTAAGTGCTGCGCGGGTATGAGATCCAACACTCCAAAGCGTTCCAGCCGCCGTTTGGTTTGACCCGTGGCACCGACGATGAAGACTTGACGACCTTTGTCAATGGCATCCTTGATAGCATTCTCAATTGCCAGAGAAGATGTAACACCTAGTATGGGTACGTCGCTCAGGTCGAGAATGAGTACATCGTGGTCTTTCATCGCTATATGCTGACGAGAGATTGCCTTGGAAACCCCGAAAATCATCGGACCGTTGAGCTGGAACAACAGCACGCGACCATTACCGCGATCAAGCAACTCTTTCTCTTCGTCGCTCATCAAAATTGCATCATCAGCATCGGTAATTGTCTTAACTTCCTCAGATCGCAGGTTAGAAAGACGCTCGATAGTCAAGATATTAGCAACGAAAACCCCAACGCCAACAGCAACAATCAGGTCAACAAATACGGTGAGTCCAATCACCCCGTACATAATCAGGGCGGCTTTCATTGATACGTGGTGAGCGCGTTTCAGGAAACCCCAGTCGATAATATCTATACCTACCTTGAGGGCAATACCTGCCAACACTGCCATCGGAATAGTCGCAGTCAAAGGTGCAGCCCACAAGACTACAACGAGTAAAATTAGGGCGCGAGTTAAGCCAGATACAGCGGTGCGACCACCTGCCTGAATGTTAACGACCGTTCCCATGGTGGCTCCTGCACCAGCGATACCGCCAAACAGCCCAGAAAAGAGGTTCCCAAGACCTTGACCGATTAATTCTTTATTGGAGTCGTGTTCGGTACGAGTCAGACTATCGGCAATCATTGAGGTGAGTAGGGCATCAATGCAGCCCAGCATACCCAGCACCAAGGCATCGACGAGCATTTTCTGGAACTGAGCTGCACTAAAAGTAGGGATCTGCAAGCTGGGCAAACCCGCCGAAATTTCCCCAATGCGGCGAATATCTATATCTTGGAAAACAACGAGCGAAAGTACCGTTCCTACTACTAGCGCAATCAATTGCGGGGGAAGCAGTCGCTTGACATTGGCTGGGGTGAATATAATCAGAGCTACCGTCAAGGCAGCTAAAGCCGTTTCAGCAGGATTAATATTGCTCAACAACTCCGGTAAGTTACCCAGGGTACCGAGAACGCCACCTTTGGGACTAGCTTGACCAAGAAATGGCCCCAATTGCAAGATAATCAGGATAATTCCAATCCCGGACATGAAACCGGAAATCACCGTGTAGGGCATGAGGGTAACGTACTTACCCAGTCGCAATGTACCCAGAATGATTTGGAATATCCCAGCCATCATGACCACAGTAAATGCCATAGCCAACCCGTTCTCAGGGTTAGTAGCAATGAGTCCAGCAATGACTGCCGTCATCACCACGGTCATCGGTCCAGTTGGCTCGGAAATTAATGTGGGAGTGCCGCCGAAAAGAGCTGCAAAAAAGCCGACCAAAACAGCGCCCCAAAGACCAGCAGCAGCACCGGCTCCAGAAGCTACACCGAAAGCTAGAGCCATTGGTAGGGCAATAATTGCGGCAGTTATACCCCCAAAAATGTCGCCCTTGAGGTTTCTGAAATGGATACGATTTGTAACTTGCATGAAAGCACAGTCCTCCTTCCTTGTTTATTTGCTGTAGTTACACAACAAGTTACACCAGTGTTTAATAACCTAGCTGTATAGGGCGAGCGCATATCGCTTTACCCCTACATCAACGTTGTGTTTCTCGTCTGTGACAAATCCAAGTGGCAGTAGATTAAAACTTTGTAAAACTACTTAATATTTTCCATGGCTATATTAAAATGACTCTGAATATAATGTAAATATTATGATTCTTATTGAAATCATAGATAAAATACTATAATTCATGAAAATGCTCCCTCTCGTGCTAATTCCAATAGTTTTCCACCAGGGGTCTGCCGCCGTCTACTAGTCGTAACTCCAGGGCAATTTGTACCTTTTTGAGGATTCTAGGGAATCTCATCTTCGTTATGTTGCAGTTATTGAGCATCCGAAAATCCACGAAAAGCAATAATTATGGCTGAAAAACCTCAAAAAGAAGTGAAACAGGTCACTCCAGAACCGATCATTTCAGATATACCCGTAGAAAATAAGGTTGGTGAACCCATTGTTTCTGATTTATCTGCAGAAGTGACTGAATCCTACGGAACTGGCGTTCATCCAAAGCCTGGTCTTAACAGGGGTGGGCGAACGATGAATGAGCAGATGAGTCAATATGGGGCAGTCAGTCCAGAGCTATCGGCAGGGGATATCGATGCTGCTTGGTCACAAGCTGAAGGAACAGCAGAAGAAACAGTGGGTGGAACGGCTGCCACTCCAGACCAAGATATTGTTGATAATCTAGGTAGTGCTGTAGGTTTAGAGATGGACGATAAATCGTTCCTGCGAACCAATGAGATACTAGCGGATCGCGATTCTCAAAGATGGGAACTAAACCCCAAATCTTCTGAAGATTATCAGAAGCGCCGGGACTGAACTGCCTCCTCCGCTCCCCCAGTCCCCTACTCCCTTGTTGCCCTGGCACTATCCAAAAACTGTGAGATTGTGGAAAGGTAGAAGAGAATGTTAATTATACCCAGTCGGCAGTTCATTAGAGTGAGGGGGATAGCCCTTTATTTATGGATCAGCGAATCTTAAACCAGGCAGTCTTTAGCCAGGGCAGCAACATGAATACCACCTATAACTACCAATTCGGAGGGTGTTTACCCGCTGACGCACAAACCTATGTGTGGCGGCAAGCGGATGCCGAACTTTATGAGGGCTTGAAAGCCGGGGAATTTTGTTATGTACTCAACTCCCGACAGATGGGTAAATCCAGCTTGCGGGTACAAACGATGCGCCGATTGCAAGCTGAAGGCATTGCTTGTGCGGCGATTGACTTAACGAAGATTGGTTGCCAAAATCTCACTCCAGAGCAGTGGTACGCAGGATTGGTGCGTCGGTTAGTAATTAGCTTCACGCCCTTTTTTTCCCCGACTGCTGGAAAAAATACGGCGGGGTTTAATTTGCGCAGGTGGTGGCGCGATCGCGATTTACTTTCCCCCGTGCAGCGTTTCAGCGAATTTATCGAGCAGGTACTGCTGCCCACAGTTCCTTACAATATTGTCATTTTCGTAGACGAAATCGATAGTGTTCTCAGCTTGAACTTCCGAGTTGATGATTTTTTGACAGCTATCCGTGCTTGCTATGACAGTCGGGCTGACCATCTGCCCTATCAGCGCCTCACTTTCGCCCTTTTGGGGGTAGCTACGCCATCGGAGTTAATTCGAGACAAAAACAGCGCCCCGTTTAACATTGGTCAAGCGATTGAACTGACAGGCTTTCAACTGCATGAATGCTTTCCCTTACTCCGAGGTTTAGCATCCAAGATCAGTAGCCCTCAAGCTGTTCTCAAAGAAATTTTGACTTGGACGGGGGGGAAACCATTTCTTACCCAGAAGCTTTGTCAGCTCGTCCTAGAAAGTAATGAACTTAACACCATCAATGATGAACTCAAACGAGCCGCTAATATTCATCAGGTTTCATGCATCGTTCATCATTTTGTCAAGAATTTAGTTAGATTCCACATCATCGACAACTGGGAAGCCAAAGATGAACCGGAACATTTGAAAACGATCCGCGATCGGCTTTGTCGGCGTGCAGAGCGCAATCGCTTGTTGCGCAACAGCTCTAGTACTCGCCGACTGCTAGTACTCTACCAACAAATTTTGCAACACGGGGAAATCCCCGCAGACGAGAGTCCAGAACAGATCGAACTACGGCTGTCAGGATTAGTAGTCAAGTGTCCCATTGGTCGAAACTACAGCCGACCTGTTCTGAGAGTTTACAACCGCATTTACGAGTTAATTTTTCATCTTGGCTGGGTTGCCAGAGAACTTGCTAGCCTGCGTCCCTATCAGGTTACGATGGATGCTTGGTTCGCATCTGGGGGACGGGATGAATCGCGGCTGTTGACTATGTCGGAATTGCAGAATGCCTTTATCTGGGCAAAGGGTAAGCGATTGAATGAGCGAGATTATCAGTTTTTGAGCGCCAGTCGTCAAAAGGTTTTGGCAACAGTTGCCAGGGAGTACAGGGGGGCAGGTAGGCAGGGAAGCAGGAAACCCTTGTCTTCACTTTCCCCTTCACATTCGTCTAACGGAATCAATCGGCAGAATTCTCCCTCATTATCTAAACCCTCTAAGCATCGTCCCTCTCGTCCAGATGAACAGATGATCTATGAGCATCTGGTTTATTGTGTGCAGCGGGAATCCCCCCAGGAACTAATCGAGCGCTTCGATCAGCTATTTATCAAAGGCAGCGGTTATTCTGATCCAGAGATTTTCGCTAGTCTACAGCGCGTTATCCTCTCGAATCCCAGTGAAGAGGAATTTAAATACATTATTAATCGCTGCTGCCACATTCTTATTAACCGTTGGCAAATGCAACCCCAACACCAAGGAGCAATCGCAGATTTGGTGGCTTTATTAGAGAAAACCTCTCAAACTAGAACAACAGCAGTCCTCTCCACTGCTCGCAAACGCTTGCAAACACTCATCCACAAGTTTAGCCGAAGCGAGGAATATCTGAAACTACGGCGTTTGGTGCAAGTGGTAGCCCCGGATGCCAATCGCCAAGGAACTAATTCTCAACTAGGTCGGCTGATTTGTCGGTATCCCTACTTATATAGCCACGCCCTATTGAGTCAGGACAGTTCTTACGAACATCAGCAAACGATTCGCCACATTCAAGCGCAACGGCAGTGGCAGTTTGAAGTGAATCTGTCCCAATACGTGACTTACATGGTGAGGCGAGCGCAAAGTACTCGTGATACCTCCTCACGGATTATCCAGCCTGTGCCAAACCCGACTTTATTGAGCGATCGCGAATTGTACTCGGCGCTCCAGCAATTTATGGGCAATGTTGAAGGTTCGTCTTACACCTATCGAGACTTAGCTCAAATTTTCCTCAACCGCCGGAGTCAGACTCAGTCTTACCGAGCCTTTAAAGCCGATCTCTACGAGTACTTAATTAGTTCTATCGAGCCAGAATACGGCAAGCATCAATTTAATGAACGTTTGTACAAACAACTCACTAAGACCTTACCCGATAGCGATTCCCAAAAAATAAACGATTTCTTAATTCTGCGGACGTGCAGTCAATTGCTAAACTTCCTAGTAGGAAATCCTCAAAACCCTAACCACTATATCTTTATTGACTTGATTTCTAATATGGGACCGACTCAGACGATGGGATTATTACTGAAAATTGTGCTGCTTTCCACTAAAATTAAGCCTGATTTAGAACGGCGATTTTCTATTTTATTCAGTCACTACGAACGCCAAACTATCAATGAACTTGTCTGGTTAGTGAAGTCTCTAGAGAACTTAAATCTGGCGTTTGTCGTGAATTTCGGAAATGTGGATTTGTCCTCAGTTAATATGATATTAATGGGTCGATAAGTCTTTCGACACCAATAAATCCATATTCCGCACCCAAAGAGTGTAACATTACGGATTTTAGGGAGTGGATTGTTTAAATATTTGTAGAATTTTCTTGACTTTATTGCAGATATTAAAAGGAAGAAAGCGATCGCTGTTACCAAAATCGCCTCTTCCTTTGGCTCGATACAACTGATATTTTCAACCAAGCTTTGCTAGGAGAACCATCGTGGACTTAATGTCGTCCGCTATCTATCCTGGATTTGCCTGCCTCACCCCGTCTTCTGGGTTGATGGCATCTGCCTTATTTTCAGTCCCCATTACCGATCCGGTAGCCGTTTTTTTGACAATTCTGGCGATTATGTTAGTCGCCCCTCTGTTGTTTGAGCGGCTGCGACTTCCCGGTATTGTTGGGTTAATCCTTGCGGGTGTCATTGTCGGACCGAACGTCCTCGGTCTTTTGGAGCGTGACGATACCATTGTTCTGCTCGGTACAGTCGGGCTGTTATTTTTGATGTTCATGGCGGGGTTAGAAACCAGCCTTGATGACTTAAAACATAGTGCTGACAAAGCCGCAATCTTTGGATTGGCAACGTTTTCCTTACCGATGATTTTGGGTACAGGAGCTATGTTGCTACTGGGATACGGCTGGCTAGCATCTATCCTAGTGGCGTCTTGTTTTGCCACCCATACGCTTTTAGCGCTGCCAGTTCTCTCCAAGCTGGGACTGATGCGATCGCCAACTATAACAACAACCCTGGGGGGTACTCTTATCACCAACGTGCTGGGACTTTTAGTACTAGCCGTAGTAGTGAAAGCCCACGGGGGAGATTTAACCCTTGGTTTTTGGTTATTTCTGATTCCAGCACTGACTATTTATACCTTTGCTACCCTATGGGGTGTCCCAAAACTTGGTCGCTGGTTCTTCCGGCGATTTGGACATGATGAAGGGGCAGAATTTATTTTCGTCCTGGCAACGTTGTTTGTCGTCTCTTATGCAGCGGGTTTGATTGAAATCGAACCGATTATTGGTGCGTTTTTAGCCGGAATTGCCATTACCCAAATCATTCCCCAACTGAGTCCTTTAATGAATCGGATTCAGTTTATTGGCAATACCTTGTTCGTACCATTTTTTCTGATTTCTGTAGGAATGCTAATCGACCCGCTTATCCTGGTGAGAGAGCCAAAATCCATCTGGATTGCCACGGTTATGATTGGCGCTGAGGTATTGAGTAAGTTCTTGGCAGCGTGGGGACCGGGTAAATTTATGGGTTTTCGGTTCCCTAATATTATGGTGATGTTTGGTCTTTCCGTCGCTCAGGCAGCGTCTACTTTAGCCGCAATTACCGTTGCCTACAAAATTGAACTGGTGGATCAGTTAACGGTCAATGGTATTATTGCCATGATTTTAGTAACCTGCGTGGCATCCCCTTGGATTACGGAGCGCTGGGGTAAGCAGATGAAACCTCACGGTCAACGGGCAGTGGATGACCAAAGCACCACTCAACCCTTGGCAAAACGAGTTTTAGTTCCCGTTGCCAACCCCAATACCGAAGATAACCTGCTTCAGTTGGCTTTGATTCTGGCAAAAACTGCTAAGGGAACGCTACTACCCCTGCACGTTCTTTCTGATAAGACAGGTCCGGTTTCCCCGGAAGCCAAGATGTTGCAAAATCAGTTATTGGCAGCCGCAGAAACCATCGCTCACGCCGCCGTAACCAAGGTGGAAACAATTGGTCGTGTGGATGATGCTATTGACCGAGGTATTACGCGCACCGCAGCAGAACGGGATGCTAGTCTAATTGTTTGCGGTTGGAAAGGATATTCTACCACCCGCGAGAACTTTTTTGGTAGCGTGATTGACAATGTGGTGCGACGTTCTCACGTACCTGTGTTAATTGCGCGATTTCGACACCCTGTTCAGAATACCTGCCGAGTGCTTCTGGCAGTGAGCGATCGGGAAATATCATCGCCAGCGTTTAAGCAAACGGTCGTTTTAGCAAAAACTCTGGCAGCAGAACTCAAAGCAACACTGCAACTTATCATGCTTGTCACCCATTCTGGTGGCTTGCAACTAGAACCAAAATCCCTAGGCTTAAGCGCTGATGTTTCCATTCAGCAAGTGCGGGGCAACTTTGTTAAAAAAGTCTCGCGTATGCTGCAAATGGACGATTTGCTGATTTTAACGGCAAGTACTCATCCGAGTTATTTGTTAACTATACCCGCAATTGGGCTGGAACCGGAAGCGATCGCACGTACTCACACGCAAACGTCTATTATTGTCGTTCATTTTCCGGTAATTAGCTGCTGACACCCTCCCTCCCTAAATTGAAGATTATGGGGAGAGATTTTATCCACTCTCCGAGTTCGGATTCGTTAACGGGGGAACTCTAATCGGACATCCTCCTTGCTCCATCGATTGGGAAAGACAACAGAGAATCTGTACGAGTTGAGCACCAACCCAGCCAGAGGATAGGGGAGACGATTGGTTGTAACGAACACTTGTGAGAAAGCGATCGCACACTAATCCTAGGGGTTCCTCAGCAGGGATGTTTAGCACTTCACAGCGTTGACCGATAGGCGTAAAAGAATCGCTATTTTGCTTGAATGACCCGTGTTGGAGGGTTAAAGGGGCATTAGGTTGCAGTTCATCAAAGATCAACGTTCCCTGACTGCCCACAACCCCAAGACGTCGCTGCTTATCAGGATTGAGCCAACACAGGTGAATCAATGCCTGAAAGCCAGTGGGGTAGGTTAACGTAGCTTGCACCCAGTCCGCTAAAC
>NZ_JADEWY010000257.1 GCF_015207375.1 Coleofasciculus sp. LEGE 07092
GGAGAAAGGTTGCGGGTATTTGGAGAAGTAATAATGCTACAGTTAAGCCGAAAAACATCGTTATCCTATGCAGAACGCTCATTGTCCAGGGTTCATAACTATTGGCTACGAACCCTGAACCTTGAACTATGAACTAAAAAACCTATTTAGGCAGAACTCCCACAGGTGCCGCAGGCACTGTCGTAGTAGAGCTGCGAGTGGTGGCAGAATTTTCCAGTTGATCGGGTGCTGTTGGTGTTGATGCAGATGCAGCCATCCACCACAGCCCTACAGCAGGGGCAACACCCAGTAAAATACCCAGCCCCACTGGAGTCCAAATGCCAGCACCGATACTCATGACAGTAGCAAAGACAAAGTTACTCAGGTAAATTGCTAGAGGCAATCCCAATTCTTTTCTAGATAAACTTACGGGCGTTTTTTTCCAAAATAGAGCGGCTACGGTCATAAATAAAGCACCAGTTCCCAGCCAACCTGCAAAATTCTGATAGGGCATCCCAAAAAATGCCCCCGGTTGATACCATAACCAGAACGGTACGTTGGCTTGACTCATCGCGGGATCAAGAACAAAGTCCCAGGAGGTGAGGAGAATGGCTCCAATAGCGATCGCACCCAGGTGACGTAGCCAGCTAATGGGTTTAGCAGGTTTAACCCTAGCCTCCAAACCCACACGAGCAATAAGATAGGACACTAATCCCAGATAAAACCAGGACAGAGGAATCGTAAACGGCACAAGATCGGCGACTTTGTAGCCCAAGCCACTTAGGTAGCCGTAATGTCCGAAGGGAAAACCCGTACTGGTTCCCAGTAATTCACTACCCAACGAGAGCAAGACGGCAGGCACCATGAATGTCAGCCATTGCCATAGTCCCAGAGTTCGGTAAGCATAAATGGCTACGGCTACTGCACCCAAAATAATGTAGACGACTCCACCTCCAGACATTGACCACTGGAACAAGGTTTGTCCCAGAGGTGATAGACTCGCAATCAGTTCTGGGTGGGGTAAGACAATAAGCAGTCCTGCTAGTCCAAAAGCCATAGCCAAGATATGACCGATAAGAAAAAAGCGTTCGATATTGACAAGTTGCTTCATCAGAAACTCCTATACATGGTGAAAGCCCCAGCTTGTTCGGGGTGAAGCGGCGTTCCTTTGAATGCGGCAAGGACGCTCGTGTAAGCTGGCAAACATCGCTTAGATGTTAATCAGTTTACAAATGTTTATAAAAAAAACCCAGAGCAAGTCTGGAATGCCCCTATTCGGTGAGTTATATTCTCGATTGTCAATAACCGACGAGAATAGGCGCAATATCCAGGTATACAAGGATAGCGAAACCCAAGGATTTACCGCAAAAACCACCATCCCCAGTCAAAGAATCGGATTCCTGGCAACCAAGCTGCAAAAACGCTCAAAGTGGAAAAGTGAGAAAATCGTTAATATATTGGCAGTAACCTCTCCTTTTGCCACAGCTTGTTGCAGCACAGGTGAGGCTTGTTGCGTTCGCTATCGGCTTCATGGCATCTGTACCCAAAATGACTTCACCTCTCCCGGAAAATGCGAAGAGCGTAATTCGCCCTATTCAATATAGGGATTTAGAAGCAATCGAACAGCTTACTACACAGGTCACTGATGTAGATAGTAACAGTTGCTCACTAAGCTTGATTCGTAAGTTACAGCAAGTTCGCCGCTGGTATGGGCTGCTGATGTTTTTGAGTTGGTTTCCCAATCCGTGTCAGTACGACTTCTGTGTCTATGTGTCTGAAGCCATGCAGCGGATTTATGGGCTAATCAAGGTTTCACCGTTCAATCGCACCCGCAGTACTTGGCGGGTAGAGCGGGTGTTAGTTGCCTCAGATGCTCCTACCCAAAGAAACGCATCAGCGAAACTCGAAATTGGCTCTGGGCTGTTGCGCCATTGCTTCGAGACTATTTGGGAAGCGCGAACTTGGTTGCTAGAGGTTAATATTCATCACAAAACGACGGTGGCACTTTATCGGCAAAACGGATTTCAGCCCCTAGCCCAACTAACCTACTGGGCTATCGCTCCCCAACAATTAGAAAACCTAGCCGATCACGAACCCGATTTACCCAACTTGTTGCCGGTGAGCAATGCCGATGCCCAACTCCTTTATCAGCTCGATACTGCTTCAATGCCTCCTCTGGTGCGCCAGGTTTTTGACCGTCACATCCAAGACTTTAAAGTAGATGTCCTAAGTGCGCTGCTCTCTAACCTAAAGCAGTGGTTCAGTCAGACTGAAGCAGTTAGTGCCTATGTCTTTGAACCCCAGCGGAAAGCTGCAATTGGTTATTTTCGGCTAAAGCTATCCCGTGATGGTAGCTGTGCCCATGAAGCTCAACTAACCGTTCATCCGGCTTACACCTGCTTATACCCGGAGTTGTTGGCTCAAATGGCACGGATTGTCCGGGAGTGCCCCGAGCAATCCCTACAGCTTGCCTCCGCTGACTATCAACCCGAACGGGAAGAATATTTAGAGCAACTAGGCGCTCAACGAATTGAGCATACCCTACTGATGTCTCGTTCCGTCTGGCATAAGCTGAGGGAAGCCAGACCCTTGGAAGCGTTGCAGTTATCGGAAGTACTTCAGGGACTGCAACCCTCTCGTACTCCCATTCCCAGCCGCATTTCCTGGTGGGAATCGCTCTCGAAAAAACCACACGCGGCATCAAAACCATCCAATACAGTACCTAAAGATGCCACGCCATCTACCGAGTCTCCAGAAATGCCGGATTAGGGATGGGGAGATGGGGAGCTGGGCTGT
>NZ_JADEWY010000258.1 GCF_015207375.1 Coleofasciculus sp. LEGE 07092
GACAGCCTCCCCATCTCCCCCATCTCCTCTGCACCCCTTACGCCTTTTCCCTTGCTGTTGGTAAACTAATGCGATAGATAAAGCAGTTAGGGAGAGCTACTCTTGCTAGACGAACAAGCGAAAAAGACGATGCTGCGCAAGATTCCGCACGGTCTTTATATCTGCGGGGTCAAAGACGGTGACGAACTCAATGGCTTTACGGTGAGCTGGTTGATGCAGTCTTCCTTTGAGCCGCCACTAGTGGTCAATTGTATTAAGAAGGAGACGGGTTCCCACGAAATGCTCAAAAAAAGTGGGATATTTAGCATCAGCTTTCTCAGCAGCGGACAAAAAGATATGGCAGCCCAATTTTTTAAGCCGCAGAGTCGCGTCGGCAATAAGTTTGCAGATGTGGAATTTTACCAGGGAGCAGAAACCGACTGTCCCATTATTACTGACTCCCTCGGTTACATCGAATGTAAAGTGATTGCCGCCGTCGAAAAAGGCGACCACACGGTTTATGTGGGTGAAGTGATTGGTGCTGGCGTCCACCGCGAGGGAGCCCCGCTTTTGCTAGAAAGCACGGGTTGGAACTACGGTGGCTAAATAGCAGCCAACTGCTTTGTAAAACCCAAAATTTTTTAAAGAAGTTGCGATAGTAAGCCTATGCCTCTGATTAAAGTTCAATCTTCTGTTAGCAATCCAGCTCCATCCTTAATTGAAGGATTGCTGAAAATCCTTTCAGGTAAACTGGCGCAGCACGTAGGTAAGCCTGAATCCTATGTGATGACAGCGTTTGAGCCGAATGTAGCGATGACTTTTGGGGGTACGATTGAACCGACCTGCTATATCGAAGTGAAAAACATTGGCACAATGAGTCCAGCACAAACGAAGGCAATGAGTGAAGACTTTTGTCAAGTGGTTAGTGAAAAACTGAGCGTATCACCAAACCGAGTATATATCGAGTTTGCTGATGCTAAGGGTAGTATGTGGGGCTGGAATAGCTCAACGTTTGGTTAATTAGTTACCAATAAGAAGTAAAGGAGTCAGTCATTACAGGAGTTCAGAATGAACGTAAGAGTGCGACTGGCTCCCTTACTATTCCCTATTTCCTACTCCCTATTCCTAAAAATAGGGCTTTTTACCACAAGTACTGAAGAAAAAAGGCTCCTGTTTTTATACAGGAACCTTCCAACTATCTAACTTTAACGTTCAGCTCAAAAGCTGAATCGAGAAAACTTAGTCGAGGTTAGGCATAAAGAGTACTGGCTCGCTCTCGCGCTCAATACCCTTCTCAAATCCAGCAGCAGCCGCACGAGCGCGACCAGCGTGCCAAAGGTGACCGATTAAGAAGAAGAAACCCAACACAAAGTGAGACGTCGATAGCCAAGAACGGGGAGACACATAGTTAAAGGAGTTGATCTCCGTAGCCACACCACCCACTGAGTTGATAGAACCCAGAGGAGCGTGAGTCATGTACTCAGCAGCACGACGAGCTTGCCAAGGTTGAATGTCGTTTTGAATCTTGTTGAGGTCAAGACCGTTGGGTCCGCGTAGGGGTTCCAGCCAAGGACCTTGGAAGTCCCAAAAACGCATTGTTTCACCACCGAAGATGATTTCGCCAGTGGGAGAGCGCATCAGGTATTTACCTAAACCTGTCGGTCCTTGAGCAGAACCGACATTTGCACCCAAACGTTGGTCACGAATCAAGAAGGTCAAAGCCTGAGCTTGAGACGCTTCAGCACCAGTCGGACCGTAGAATTCGCTGGGATAAGCAGTGTTGTTAAACCAGACAAAGCAGCAAGCGATGAAGCCCATCAAGGACAAGGCACCCAAACTGTAGGAGAGATACGCTTCTCCAGACCAGATGAAGGCGCGACGAGCCCAGCCGAAAGGCTTAGTGAGAATGTGAAAGATACCGCCAAAGATGCAGATCAGACCGATCCAGATGTGACCGCCGATGATATCTTCCATGTTGTTGACGCTGACAATCCAGCCTTCGCCACCAAAGGGAGATCTCAGGAGATAGCCAAAGATGACACCGGGGTTTAGCGTCGGGTTAGTAATGATGCGAACATCACCACCGCCTGGTGCCCAAGAGTCATACACACCGCCCAGGAACATGGCTTTGATCACGAGCAAGAAAGCACCAATTCCGAGCACGATTAAGTGGAAACCGATGATCGTGGTCATCTTGTTCTTGTCTTTCCAGTCGTAACCAAAGAAGGCAGAGTATTCTTCTAAGGTTTCTGGACCGCGAACGGCGTGGTAGATACCGCCTAAGCCCAGGACAGCAGAGGAAATCAGGTGCAGCACACCTACCACAAAGTAGGGGAAGGTGTCAATAACTTCACCACCGGGTCCAACACCCCAGCCCAGAGTGGCAATGTGAGGCAGGAGAATCAAGCCCTGCTCATACATAGGCTTTTCTGGGATGAAGTGAGCGACCTCAAATAAGGTCATTGCGCCAGCCCAGAAGACAATCAGTCCAGCATGGGCAACGTGAGCACCCAGTAATTTACCAGAGAGGTTTATTAGACGGGCATTACCTGCCCACCAGGCAAAACCTGATGATTCTTGGTCGCGATTACCCGCAACCATAGAAGTATTAGAGAGCGTTACCACGGGGTAGAACCTCCTCAGGGAATACAAAGTTTTTGTGAGGCTGATCTTGAGGAGCCAGCCAAGCCCGGACTCCCTCGTTCAGCAGGATGTTCTTGGTGTAGAACGTCTCAAATTCTGGGTCTTCAGCCGCACGGATTT
>NZ_JADEWY010000030.1 GCF_015207375.1 Coleofasciculus sp. LEGE 07092
CGGTAAAACCACCCCAGCCCGCCCCCCATCTTTTTTGAGCAGGTGCATAATCAAACCCATAAACAAATCCGCCGTCTCTCTAGTTTGATACTTCTTAGGAAAATTATTCTCAATCCCATCTTCTTCGACACCCCCAAACGGCGGATTAGTAATAATCACTTCCACCCGTTCCCCAGGACTGTAATCTTTGAGAGGACGACTTAAGGTATTATCATGGCGAATATTTGTAGGCACATCAATGCCATGCAACATCATATTCGTCATTGCCAGCATATGGGGTAACGGCTTCTTCTCAACCCCATGAATCGTCATCTCAATCATCTTTTCATCATCAGGATTTTTCACCTGTTTTTTGAGATGATCGATCGCACAAGTCAAAAAACCCCCCGTTCCACAAGCCGGATCAAGTAACGATTTCCCCAACTGCGGATTGAGAATATCTACCATAAACTGAGTTACCGCACGAGGCGTATAATATTCCCCCGCATTCCCAGCCGACTGCAAATCCGCCAGAATCTTCTCATAAATATCATTAAATAAATGGCGATCGCTAGAGGAATTAAAATCTAAATCTTCTTCAATCTTATTAATAACCTGTCGTAACAAAGTCCCCGACTTCATATAATTGTAGGCATCCTCAAACACCGAGCCAATCACCCTACCCCGATTAGAAACCCCCGCCGCAGTTCCTAAAGTCTTCAACGCCGGAAAAAGCTGATTATTAACAAACTCAATCAACTCATCCCCCGTCATCCCCTCATCATCTTTTGCCCAATTTGACCACCGCAACCGCTCATCTAGAGGCGACTTATACCCCTCCACAAAAAACTGCCATTCCTGTTCCTTATCATCAAAAATCTTCAGAAACAGTAACCAAACCAACTGGCTAATCCGTTGAGCATCCCCATCGACACCCACATCCTTACGCATGATGTCCTGAATACTCTTAACCAAAGTTGCGATCGCCATAACTGTTTTCCTAAACTTCCTAAAAGCAAAACTTTGAGCCATTACCGTAGGGTGCTGTTAGCGAAGCGTAACGCAGCAAAAGTAACGCCATATCATTATGCACTATAAAGTTCCCGTTCCAAATCCCGCACCGCCTCCTGATAACCCTTCATCCCCCCAAAAGCCTTAACAATTTCCAGCGGTGTCCCAAACTGTGTAAACGGTGAAATCCTGAGAATTTGTGGTTCCTCTACCGCCTCAATCCCCTCATCTGCATACTTATCTAGCAGTGCTTCTAGAACCTTTCGCGCCTGTTCCCCATACTTGGTAAAGTAATTGCGCTTCTTAACTTCCCTGGCCCGTTCCTTGCGAGTCAACGGCGGCATATCCCAAACAATATGACAAATCAGGTCAAACGGATCACAATCCCGCCCAATTTCTTCGGCTAAAGCCTCAAAAAAGACCCCCTCCTTTGCCAATTCCTCAATTACCACCTGTTTTTTCTCTGCATCACTCCACCGTCGCAGAAAATCATCTAGGGAAGCAAATTCCGTTACCAAAGCCTTGCGGGTATAATCCTTTAAAGATTCTGTAATTAGCTTGCCATCTGCATCATAATATTGCACCCGTTCTGAAGAAACCTTTACCTCCACATCCGCCACCACATACCGCCTCACATTTGAGACTTCTTCTTCAGTCCAATCACCCCAATCATCTCCACGAGAATCCCCATCCTCATCTCTCAGTTCATCCGGTGGAACAGGTGAATCATCTGGCCCTTTCGGCTCATAAATCTGAACTGGATCACCATCAAAATCCGGGTCAGCAAACAATTCTGTCGCCTTCTTAAAATCGATAATCGTAAAGAAAAACTTACCGAAGTCCTCATTAATCCGAGTCCCCCGCCCAATAATTTGTTTAAACTCCGTCATCGACTGAATCCGCTGATCCAGCACAATTAATTTACAAGTTTGGGCATCTACCCCTGTTGTCATTAACTTAGAAGTAGTAGCAATTACAGGATAAACACTCTCTGGAAAAATAAAATTATCCAGCTCATCTTTCCCTTCCTGATTATCCCCCGTAATCCGCATCACATACTTAGAATTTTCTGCTGCTAAATCACTATTTTCATTATTAAGAGCTTGGCGCATCCGTTCAGCATGGTCAATATTTTCACAAAAGACAATTGTTTTATCAAAGCGGTTAGTTTGCTTGAGAAACTCACTTACCTTTTGAGCAACCAACTGAGTGCGCCTTTCTAGCACCAAGCTTTTATCAAAATCCTGTTGGTTATAAATCCGATCTTCAATTTCCTCCCCATATTTATCCCTCATCCCCTTACTCGGCCGCCAGCCAGCCAAATCCTTATCAATATCAATCCTTACTACCTTATAGGGAGCCAAAAAACCATCATCAATTCCTTGGCGTAGGGAATAGGTGTAAATCGGCTCACCAAAGTAATCAATATTAGAAATATCTTTAGTTTCCTTCGGTGTAGCCGTCAAACCAATTTGAGTTGCTGAGGTAAAATACTCTAAAATTTCCCGCCAAGCCGAATTCTCCGCAGCACTCCCCCGATGACATTCATCTATGACAATCAAATCGAAAAAATCGGGGCTAAATTGTTTATAAATATTGCGGCTTTCCTCATTACCCGTCACCGCCTGATAAAGTGACAAATAAACCTCATAGGATTTATCCGCCTGTCGCTTCTGTATTTTTGTCATCGTCGAACCAAACGGTTTAAAATCATTAGTCATCGTCTGATCGACTAAAATATTCCGATCCGCCAAGAACAAAATCCGCTTTTTCGTCCGCGACTTCCACAACCGCCAAATAATCTGAAAAGCTGTAAATGTCTTCCCCGTACCCGTCGCCATCACCAACAAAATCCGGTTTTGCCCAATGGCTATCGCTTCAATGGTTTTATTAATCGCCAAAAGCTGATAATATCGGGGTGCTTTATGACTCCCATCACTAAAGTAATCTTGGGTAACAATGCTTGATTGTTCTTCCGTTAAACCCTGATGCTCTGACCACAATCGCCACAGCCTCTCCGGTGATGGCATCTGAGCAAACTCAAGTTCTTGCTCTAAAACCCCATCCGTATTAATTTTGTTATGGAACAACAAGCGATCGCCATTAGAACTAAACACGAACGGAACTTGCAACATTTCTGCATAGCCTAGAGCCTGCTGCATTCCATCCCCAACCGAATGATTATTATCCTTCGCCTCAAGTACCGCTAAGGGAATATTCGGCTTATAGAACAATACATAATCAGCTCGCTTATTTTTCCCACGGGTGTGAAGTTTCCCCCGCACAATAATCCGTCCATTCGTCAGGGAAAATTCCTCTCGAATTTGTCGATGAATATCCCAGCCAGCTTTCTCCAAAGCAGGGGTAATAAATTTCGTACAAATATCCCGTTCAGAAAGCTGCTTTTTATCCAACTGAGCATCTATATGTAAAACCTTCCTTTAGGGTAACGAATAGAACCGTCTTCTGCCTATCCTTTCGGCTAGGGGAATCACCGACAACGGCGGGAACGGGTAGAAAAGCGCAATCGAGCTGACACCGTTGCCAATGACGCGGAACGGCAACTCAAAGAAGTGACGCTGGATTGTGGATACACTCGCAAGCGATCGCGTCCTGCTCCTCTAGAGAATGATTGGGATGAAGAGGATAATGACTGGTTCTAAGGAGTCAGTAGTCGTGCGTCATGAGTCATTTGTCTTTCACTAACATCAAAAGCTACGAGAGGTTGAGAATTTTAATCCGAGACGGAGTTTGCCGATTTAGCTAGTTGTGGAACCAAGCTAACCAAGCATCCCAGTCTTGCACTAACTCAGCTAATTTAGAGTATCCTGCCGAACTGGGATGAGCGCCATCATTGGCAGCAACCTCATCCATCCAAATCGCTGAGGCTTGCAGGGGAGTAAAAACATCCAAGTAAGGCACGTCTAATTGATGGCAAACTAAAGCCAACTGTTCTGATAATTTTGCAATTCTATAGTTTTGCTTATTATCTGCAATTGGAGGTGGACTGACCATCAAAACTGGAAATAATTGTTGAGCCGCCGTTAAAATGTGGTAAGCATTCTTGACAGACTCCTCCAATTGAATACGGAGCTTACCCTGTTCGATAGTGGTATCATTGACCCCAAACGAGAAGACAATCCTGCCATCGTATTCGTCAGGTAAACGACGGGAAACTTCTTCTAGCCAACGATTGGCAATATCTGCACTGGTTTCTCTTCGTATTCCCAAATTGTAATACGTTATATCATACCCTTGTCTGCAAACACTCGCGCAAATCCTGCCTGTCCAGCCAAGACAATCAGGATCGCCAGTTCCGTTAACAAAAGAATCGCCTACAAAGCAAATACGCACGTTATACTGATTCTCCATGATGTTGCGCCCGCCCTAGGATTTACCACACTTAGTTGAAACTGAGTTTCCCCAGCACCGACTTGATAGAATTAATCGGGTGATGAATTGTCCCGTCATATCCTAAATAGCTAGATAGCGTATTTTCAATGAAAATCAATGATTCTCACCTGAAATTAATCGCTCTCTCTACAATGCTTGTTGATCATATCGGATATTTCTTCCTTCCCTCCGTGGAAGTACTCCGAATCATTGGCAGACTGGCATTTCCCTTATTTGGCTATGCTCTCGTCCAGGGAGAGCGGCATACGAGCAACTTTTCGGGTTATCTATTTCGACTGATAATTTTTACTATTATTTCACAGATTCCCTGAGGAGAGCGATTTCCTTCGGAAGCGCTTCGCGGATCGCACTCTCGTCGCATGACCAGAGAGTTTATTGAACAATGGAATCTGAATCACTCAGCAACATTCTTAGAGACTGTTTTTAAAAAGCCCAATGAGCAAGGCGATGGGTGCTGCAAGTAACATCCACATCGTAGGTTGCAAACCATACTGTTGAGCCACCCAACCCAGTACAAACGGGGCTAAACCACCCACGAAACCCGCCAGGTTGTTGAGTGTCATAACTGTCCCACTCTGCCCCGGCATCGCTGTGTACAATCGCCCTTGAAGAATTGAGTACCAACCTGCATTCAGGAACCCCAGAAAGCCGAGAATGACGAGCTTGACATTGAGATTGGGTACAACCAAAAAAGCTGGGTAAAGACACAAAACAATCATTGCGCTAAACCTTAAATAAGCGAGTCCTCGCACTCGTTCAAGTAAGGGAATGAGGAGAAAATCTCCGAGTAAGCCAAACCCCAACCATACCGCGATCGCAAAACTCGCCTGCGTGTTGCTTGCACCCACGACATCCACAAAATACAGTGCTAAAAAACTACGCAGAACATCCAACATTAAATCCGAAAATTGCAATAACGTTAACCAACGCAGTACGTTGCGTCGTTTTAAGGCGTTGATAGCTTGACGGATACCATCGTTGAAACTCTGTATTGGCTGCTCAACTTGAGATGAGGCGGTTAGAGTTGCGCTGGGATACTTCCACAAGATTCCTACCAGTAATACCGTTAGTACCGCCAAGATTAAAAACACACTCCGCCAACTTTGATTTAATGCTACAGCACCTGCTAAAGCCAAAGGTCCAAGGACATTGCCAACAGAACCCGTTAATGTCCAACGTGCCATGTTCTGTTCATGGCGCGTTGGTTCGATGTCCATCAGCGTTGCCTGGGAAAGACTGACAAAAGAGCCAGAGGCGGGATAAAACAGCACAAACGCGGCTAATAACCAGAAAAAGTGATGACTGAGGGAAATGAGTAGTAATGCGATCGCAAAAGCAACGCCTCCCCCCAAAATCAATTGCCGTCGTTGACCTAGATCTCCCAAAATACCCAGAATCGGCTCTATCAGGCTACTGATTGTATTGGGTATCGTCAGCAACAGTCCTACTTGTATATATGAAAGATGCAAATCATTCCGAATCAACGGATAGGCTGCACCCCCCACTCCATCCACAAGCTCGTCTAATAACTCAATCGCCAGGAAAATAATCGTTAATACAATGACAGTCCTGGTCGTTTTGTTTTTACTATCTAATGACATCGTGAAATTCTCCCGTCCTCAAAATTTGAACACCAGCGCAACATCTTCAAGGGCGTTGGCGAGAAAGGAGGGGGAATCCACGAACAAACTCTCCGCCTTAGTTGTATGGCGAATCGCGGGCTGGAACGGGTTCTAGAAGATTACCAGGGAGGGAAAGTCATAGAAGCGAAGAGCTTGCGAAAGGACTTGCAAAAACGTCTGTAACTCATTGTAGGCAAACCAGAAGAGATTGTCTTCTTGACGGGTTGAAACTCTACACACTCAAAAGTTTGCAGCAACACACAGATACTACTGAGGGGGTTGGAATGCTATATGGACAAAATCTACATAACATCCCAATTTGGGTAGTTAAACAGACAGGATCTGTATAATCACGAGTCATGCGGCTTAGATTGTCCGTGAGGGCGCAACCGAAAACCTATTTGCGACACTCAGGGTAAGGTTAGCGTGAGGTTAATGGTCAGCAAGCACTATTCAAGTTAGCTACAATAAAGCCACTCTTGCTCACAAAATTTATTATGGAACCGATTTGGGATGCTCCAGAGGCAATCTTAGAGGAGTTGCTTAAAGATAGTCCTAAAACTCCTAAAGGGGGACGCATTGAAGGCTCCGAAAATGTTAAGTCGTTCTTAAACTATTTGTACAGAAAAGCTGAATCAGAAATTCAGAAACTCATCTTTTCTCGCGAACCAGCGGCATGGGTTCGTGTAGCAATGGAGCAATTAGTACGATGGTCAGTCATATATCTCAATGAGCAGGTGAATGGTAAAGAATTAGTTAGCGAGACTTTTCCTAACACTTTAGCGCCCATAGGACGATATGGATGGCGATATATCATTGATGTGTCACTTCGGCACGTAACTGCTTCTTCAAAATTGTTTCGTGGGATACCAGAAGAGAAAGAAGTTATTCAAGCGTTTTCTTTAATGACAATCATGAGTTTGTCATCAGAGTGGTCTAATTTTTTTCATTATTTCGGTGAGGAGTTCCCCCTTTTTTTCGCAGAGCTAGAACCACTATCAGCAGTTCTAATGCCGCAACCTATGGCTGATTATGGCAATGAATTTGAACGTCGTATTCTCTATATGCGACAAAAACCTGATTGGCAAAATTTAGAACAAGTATATCCTAATATTAAAGAAGGACGTTACGCGCAAATTTTAGATGCTGCACTTCAGCCTAACGTCGGCTTTTCAATTAACGATCTCAATAAATTTCTAGATGCATTAGTCGAGATTACAGAGCCTTATGTGGGCATTGTTGTAGTCCATTCCCGACAGTACTTATCTGAGTGGATTGCAGACATTTCGGAAATGTCGATTAAAACGGTGAATGGCATTGTAGATTTTGCGTTTCTATCAAGAGCGAAACTTCCTGGTGATAATCGGGATTTCCTAAAAAGAAGCGATATGTTGAGAATGCTGAACTTTGCGGGTGTTTCCTTACCACGCATTCGACACCTTGATGCCCTTTATAGTCCAAGTTCGATGCGTGGAGAAGTTTTAACAGATAACGAACATCTACTTATTTCAGTACCTATGTTTACCGAGTGGATTGACCACCTCTTTTGGTCATTGATTCATGGAGTAAGAACAGATTTGAAGAAGAAAAAATGGTTCCGTCCTGCCCTAAATCAGCTTGAAGAATATTACAGAAAGAATACTTTTGAAGGAATTTTGGTTGAGTTTTATGGTGAGATAGGTTATCACTGCATTTGGGGATTAAAGAAACTTTCTACAGGAGAATATTTACCTTGTGGTGAGATCGATATACTTGCATATAACCCTTCAAATAATACACTAGACATTGTTGAGGTAAAAGTAATTGCAGGATCACTTACATTCCGGGGATGGCATCAAATGTATCAAGATCACTTTACACAAAAGAAATATCATTACAAATTTCTGTCTAAACTAAATTGGGTTAAAAATAATGCTGCAATTGTCAGACACGAGTTCAAATGCAAATGTAAGGTCGAGGTTCAATCTGAGTTGCTGATACGTGCTAGATTTGTGACCAAATATCCAAATATCGCAAAATTCTATGTTTCTGACTATGAAGTTATGACTTATGAGGAACTTCGAGAGTTCTTTCGGAGTTCACAGCCAATGTGATCACTCTCGTAGGTTGGGTTGAACTTTGTGAAACCCAACACCCTTATTCCTTACCTACATTTATATCAAATCTGATTGTGTCAATTGCTCCCCACTCTTGTGAATAAATAGCAGCTTGAACATAGCGGTAAAAGCTGGAATATGCCGAACCTTTCTTTGAGAGCCTTCACAAATCCATGATGGACAGGATTGTAATGAATGTAGTCTACATAACGAATCATACCAATTGGGTTTGGCTTTGACACAAATAAAACCCAGTCCCTAGCAGGAGTAGCCCAGACAATTGTGTCATTAACTTATACCCAATTGGTATCAAATGCTCGGATGAATCGTTACAACGACATTATCTTGACGATTAAAATTTAATTTTGATAAAATAATTGATTTTTATATGCTAATCTTAAGAGGCACGACAACAGTAGAGTAGCGAGGAGCGAGAAATCTACTCTTCAGCATTTGGCGGGCTTTGAGCGATGAAAGCAGTAAGGAACCACAATACCTCCAAGAAAATTAATGGTAACTCGGTGAAGTCGTACCGATAAACCGTTTGTCATGTTGGATACGACTGACTGAGCCAATTCCTGGACTAAGAGGAGGAGTATTAATGAACATTCAAGCACTTGATATTAAGGTGGGTGATCGCATCATTGCCTACTGCAAGAATAAGATGCAACCCTGTACGGTGCAACGGTTACTCGATTCGACCAACACCAACATCACTCTGAAAGTATCCACAGGTGTACCTTATCGGGAATCAGCCTCCTGTGTGGTTCAGTTTCACCGAGAGGCTCTGGTTGAAATAGCTGGCTTAAAATCCCGAATCCAGACGGGACAGTAATTACTTCCTCCCCAAGGACACACTCATGTTTGAACGCTTTACAGATACAGCCATTAAAGTAATTAGGCTTTCTCAAGAGGAAGCCCGTCGCCTCGGTCATAATTTTATAGGTACAGAGCAAATCCTTTTGGGTCTGATTGGAGAAGGAAATGGTGTTGCGGCAAAAGTCTTGCACTCGGTGGGGGTTACGCTCAAAGATACAAGAGTAGAAATTGAAAAAATTATTGGTCGCGGTTCGGGCTTTGTTGCTGTTGACATTCCTTTTACCCCGAGGAGTAAGCGTGTCCTTGAGCTGTCCCTGGCAGAATCTCGCACTTTGGGGAGCGACTACGTTAGCACCGAACACTTGCTGCTAGGACTGCTTCGAGATGGAGAGGGTGTGGCAGCAAAAGTACTCTTAAACCTGAGGGTTGATGCCAAAGAAGTTCGGACTAAAGTGCTTCAGATGCTGTCTGAAATGACACCTACCCTAACCAATAGTAGTAGTAGTCGTACCCGCACAAAAACCTTAACCCTCGACGAATATGGCATCAACTTGACTCAACTGGCAGCGCAGGGCAAGCTTGATCCAGTAGTGGGTCGCCAAAAAGAAGTTGAGCGAATTATTCAAATACTGGGTCGTCGCACCAAAAATAATCCGATCTTGATAGGAGAGCCAGGAGTCGGTAAAACCGCCCTGGCAGAAGGGCTAGCTCAACGGATTGTCAACAACGATATTCCTGATCGCCTTCAAGGTAAGCAGGTTCTTACATTAGAAATAGGTTCCTTGCTTGCAGGCACTAAGTACCGAGGCGAGTTTGAAGAGCGGCTCAAGAAAATCATTGAGGAAATCCGGGCTTGCAAAAATGTAATTGTAGTTATTGACGAGGTTCATACGTTAGTTGGGGCAGGGGCAGTTTCAGGTTCCCTTGATGCCGCTAATATCCTTAAGCCTGCTCTGGCGCGGGGCGAACTTCAGTGTATTGGTGCAACCACTCTTGATGAATACCGTCAGTATATTGAGCGGGATGCAGCCTTAGAACGTCGTTTCCAACCAGTGATGGTGAATGAACCCAGCGTTGAGGAAACAATTGAAATTTTATACGGATTGCGCGATCGCTACGAGCAACACCACCGACTCAAAATTTCAGACCTTGCCCTAGACGCTGCCGTTAAGCTCTCAAACCGATATATCTGCGATCGCTACTTGCCCGATAAAGCGATTGACCTGATTGATGAAGCGGGTTCTCGGGTTCGGATACTCAACTCTAAAGTGCCATCCGCTGCCAAAAGCCTTAATAAAGAACTCCGTCAACTCCTCAAGGATAAAGATGAGGCTATTGCATCCCAAGAGTTTAGCAAGGCAGGAAAACTGCGCGATCGCGAATTAGCCCTTCAGACAGAGATTCGGGCGCTCATTCCAGACAATAGCCTCAACTCTACCGATACTGAGTATACTCCCGTCGTCGTCGATGAAGAGGACATCGCCCACATTGTCGCCTCATGGACGGGAATCCCAGTCAACAAATTGACCGAATCCGAGTCTGAAAAGCTGCTTCAGATGGAAGATATCCTACATACTCGGCTCATTGGTCAAGAAGAAGCCGTCAATGCCATTTCCCGGGCAGTACGTCGCGCCCGCGTTGGCATTAGTAACCCTAATCGACCGATTGCCAGTTTTATTTTCTCAGGTCCAACAGGGGTAGGTAAAACAGAACTTGCCAAGTCACTAGCAGCTTATTTTTACGGGGATCAAGCAGCCATGATTCGGTTAGATATGTCCGAATACATGGAGCGTCACACTATCTCCAAGCTCATCGGTTCTCCTCCCGGTTATATCGGTTACGACGAAGGGGGACAATTAACCGAAGCCGTCCGCCGTCGTCCCTATACGGTAGTGCTACTTGACGAAATTGAAAAAGCACACCCTGACGTGTTCAATCTGCTGCTGCAAATCCTAGAAGACGGTCGTTTAACGGATACCAAGGGTCGCATTGTGGACTTTAAGAACACATTGTTGATTATGACCTCCAATATTGGTTCTAGGGTGATTGAAAAAGGCGGCGGGGGTTTGGGGTTTGAGACGGCTGAAAATCAAGCTGACTCTCACTACAGATACATTTGCTCCCTGGTGAATGAAGAACTTAAAGCCTATTTCCGTCCAGAGTTCCTCAACCGTCTCGATGAAATCATTGTCTTCCGGCAACTGACCAAGGATGAAGTTAAACAAATTTCCTCTATCCTTTTAGGTGAGGTACGTAGCCGTTTGCTGGAGCAAGGAATTACTCTGGAGGTCACTGAACGATTTAAAGACCGCTTGGTGGAAGAAGGGTATGATCCCAGTTACGGAGCACGTCCTCTGCGTCGGGCTATCACCCGCTTGTTGGAAGACTGTCTCGCTGAGGAAATCCTGAGCGATCGCCTCAATGATGGAGATACTGTTATTGTTGATGTAGATGATGATGGTCAAATTAAAGTTACTCAGGGCGATCAGCGAGAATTATTGCCGCCAGAAGTATTGACAATATAAAGGGTTTAACACGTTCTTGTCACTTAAAAGGCCAGACAAGTTCGGATGCACAGGGAGGAGAAAACAATCACAAGCCAATCTACAGCAAGAGAAGAGGATTTTCAATGAACAAGTTAACCAAAATTGTTAAAGAAACCTTTGGTAATCCTGACAAAGAGGGCTACTTCAGTGGGGCTTATATCTTCTGTGACGGCACAGCCGAGTTTGTCTGTGGGTATCAAGCCCCTGCTGGTAAGAGCAACGGTAGCGAAGAATACTGCAACGTCATGCCAGCGACTCCTCAACAGGTCTATGATAAATATGGAAAAGTGTGCGAACAGCCTCAGAATAGGGTTTAGCCTAACTACCCCATCCCTGCTCTACGGATAATTTCTGTGACTTCCGTTGCCATCCTGGCATCCAGTTCAAGCACCTCGCGCTTTACCTCTCTGGGTTAGAGTCTCTTTGCTCCCTTGATTGCCATGCTAAAGGTAATGAGTTCATCTGCACCTCCAGCATTTGGCTTAACAAATTGCACCAACGCCACATAAACAGCTTCAGCTCGGTTGCGCATTTGGGTAACACCATTACCCAGCTTAGAGAGGATGACAATAGAACTTATTTTATTCTGCAAATCCAACTCTTCCAGAGCAAGATCCGTTAAACGAGCCGCATCTGAACCCATGGCTCTGATCACAGTTTCTAAACTATGCCACTGTACACCCGGTAGTCGCGATGATTGGGGGATGTAATAATGCCAACCCAACATTGAGATCATGCGAGCTAAATCATAGGCTGTTATCGTGTTCTCGTCCTGATGCCTCTGGGAAACTCCTTTGAGGATGAGTCGTTGTTTTGCCAAAAAATCTGGGCTATGTAGGGCTTGCTGCACAAACTGGAAACCCTCATACATTAAGGGTTAGAGGACGATTAAAAGTGAATAAAGTGCAAGGTTTTTGCACGACTAAAAACGCTGCCCCAAAGAGAAATGGAACTCTACATCACCTTGCTCGCTAATAGCAAATTCTGCCTGTCCAGTCGTGAAACTAGTATAAGCACGTAATCCCAGACCAAAACCCCATCCTTCACCAGGTTTATCCCGCATTAAACCCGGTTTGCCAAATACCTCATCTTGGGTATCTAGTACATTGCCGTAGTCTATAAACAAACTTCCGCCAAGGTCAATTGCCTCGTCAAATGCCGTCAAAGAAGTAATAGGAAAGCGATACTCTGCCGTTGCCTGAATATAGCTTTGACCCGTCCCTATTTCACCACCACTGTAACCCCGAACGGAACTAGCACCACCTAAACTAAACGCTTCGTAGAAAGGCGCGTCGCCAAAAATATGACCGCCCTGCAAGTTCAACACTAGGGTACGAGAACCTTCGGCAAACCCGAACAAAGAAAGCGGAATGAATTGAGTGGCGCTGGCATTAACACGAGTCATCGAAATCTCGGCATCACCAACCGGAATCGACTGATCTAATCCTAATCGGATTCGGGTTCCCTCACTGGGGTTGCGGGGGCTATTCCGGGTGTCGTACTGAGCAGCAAGATTGAGAGTTAGCAGTTCGTCTTGTCCATCATCACTAATCGTCAGGGGATTACCCAACTCATCCACAGGTGCTAAATCGGAGGTAAAGACATCATCCCGAACCGAGACGCGCTGATAGGTGACACCAACAGTGGTATCCACCGTACCGATGGGAATGTACCCTTCTACCCCACCACCGAGGCGATGTACCCAAGGAGTATCACCCCCAGGAAGTTCTACATTGCGATCGCCTTCTGCCAGTGCCGTAGAATAGGAACGTTGGTTGAAACCACTTACGGCAAACCCCTGTCGCGGATCGTCCGTCACCTGAACATAACCTAAATACAGCCCCAGCACCGATTCACCCCCTTTAAGTTCCAGCGCCAGACGTTGCGTATCGCCCAAATTCAGTTGAGAACCCACAGTGATGTTAGTGCCACCGCGCAAGTCTGAGGCGGCGGGGGTGATGGGCGCACTCGTCGGTCCTTGAGATGCAGTGGGGTTGGGAAGCTTTGAACCAATGTAAAATGATAAGGTTTCTTCTTCCTCGAAGGGATTTCGCTGCGCCAGAGGACTTGCCGGATCGACACAGGCGCGATCAGCAGGATTTAAAGATTGTTGTGCTACGGGGTGAAAACGGGGCTCGGGCCAAGGCAGGAAGGCGGAAATAGGCGGGGTTTGAGTCTGTGGGGTTGAACGATTAATGGAGTAAGCTTCACAGCTCGTTTGTGTCCAGCTAGGAGTGGCAACTAGCAAACTGATGGACGTAGTTGCCAATGACAGCAGCAGTGATGAAGCAATCGGCTTCCCTAAATCCCCTGGCTTTTGCATCGGTTTGTTCCTCACAACCTTGAACGGCTTCTGACGATGGATGTTGCAGCGCAACCGTATAGGATAATCATAGATTCATTAGGGGAGGCTTCATCTAAATAAAGCGATCGCTAAGAACCAGATATTGCACTAGTGCAAGAAGGCAGCTATGCAGGAGGCAGAAGGCTCCAAGGAAAGAAAGCCTGTAGAGAAAACTTTATAAACCGTAATTTCCCGGACAGTTTTAGCCAACCGAGTTAAGCTGGCTGATGGATAATGAGGAAACCCTGAATTCTGGTATTGGCACCTTCTGACTCCAGCCATTAGATTAGCGGAGGTGGATGTCAACTCCTCAGTAGTAATACTTCAGCTTATGGATAACACCTTTTTTAAGCCCAATCCCACAGAACCCGTACAATCCAATCTCCATCCCACGGAACCCGTTGAGATTCAGGTGGAAGATGATCGCACTGGCATGACGGTGGAGACGCTCAAACGAGCCTTCGCCGATAATTTATACTACATCCAGGGCAAAAACGAGTATTTGGCGACACCCCACGATTACTATATGGCTCTGGCGTATACAGTGCGGGATCGGCTGCTCTATCGATGGATCAATACGACCACGACTTACCTGCAAAATGATGTCAAGACAGTCTATTACCTGTCGGCAGAGTTCTTGATGGGTCGCCAGCTCGACAATAACCTACTGAACTTGGGTTTATACGAACGGGCTCGCCAAGCTGTCAAAGAATCTGGACTCGACCTAAGCGACTTGAGAAATCTCGAAGCTGAACCCGGACTGGGTAATGGCGGTTTAGGGCGTTTGGCGGCTTGCTTTTTAGACTCCCTAGCCACCTTAGCCATTCCAGCAGTCGGCTACGGAATTCGCTACGAATTCGGTATTTTTGATCAACGGATTGAGGAAGGTGTTCAAGTCGAACACCCCGACAAGTGGCTTCGCTTCGGCAACCCTTGGGAAATCCGACACCCGGAACTAACCGTTGAAGTGATGTTTGGGGGACACACCGAAGGCTACCATGATGAGAAAGGTCGCTATCGAGTGCGTTGGATGCCCGAGCGGAAAATCATGGGAATGCCCTATGATACACCGGTGCCGGGATACCACAACAATACAGTGAACACCCTGCGTCTTTGGCGGGCAGGAGCGAGTGAAGAATTCGACTTCCAGGTTTTCGACAGCGGCGACTACGCTGGTGCCGTAACGGGCAAAATATTCTCCGAGAATATCTCAAAAGTTCTCTATCCCAACGACAACACCTCCCAAGGGAAGCAACTGCGACTAGAACAGCAGTATTTCTTCGTAAGCTGTTCGTTACAAGACATTATCAACAATTACCGCCGCACCCACGGCAATTTTGATAACTTTCACGAAAAAGTAGCCATTCAGCTCAATGACACTCACCCGTCCATTGGTATTGCTGAATTAATGCGGTTGCTGGTGGACAAGTACGACATCGGTTGGAACCGCGCCTGGTATATCACCAAAAATACCTTCGCTTACACCAACCACACCCTATTAGCAGAGGCACTAGAGCGCTGGCCCGTTAGCCTATTCCAGAGCCTCTTACCCAGGCACTTAGAGATTATCTACGAAATTAACCACCGCTTCTTAGAGCAGGTACGAGCGAAGTATCCAAATGACCCAGAGCGGGTGTCGCGGATGTCTCTAATTGAGGAAGGTTCTCAGCAGTTTATCCGCATGGCACACCTAGCTTGTATCGGCTGCCACAGCATCAATGGGGTAGCCGCGCTGCACACCGAATTGCTCAAGCATCGAGTGTTGCGAGATTTTTACGACTTTTTGCCGGAACGGTTTAACAACAAAACCAACGGCGTTACACCCCGTCGCTGGATTTTGCTGAGTAATCCCCAACTATCGGAACTCATTACCGAAAAGATTGGCAAGACTTGGGTAACTCACTTAGAAGAACTACAGAAGCTAGAAGCCTTTGTAGACGATCCGGAGTTTCGCCGCCGCTTCTGGTCAATTAAGCAGGAGCATAAGCAAGAGCTCGTGGATTATATTCTTCTATTCAACGATGTGGAAGTCGATCCAAATTCCCTGTTTGATGTTCAGGTGAAGCGGCTGCACGAATACAAGCGCCAGTTGCTAAATGTTCTCTACATCATCACCCTCTACAACCGGATCAAGCGGAATCCAGGTTTGCAAATCCTGCCGAGAACCTTTATTTTTGCAGGCAAGGCGGCTCCTGGCTACTTTATGGCTAAATTAATTATCCGGTTGATCAATGCCGTAGCCAAAGTGGTTAACAACGACACCGATGTTGCTGATCGTCTCAAGGTGGTATTCGTAGAAGGGTTCTCTGTATCTTTAGGTCAAAAGATTTATCCGGCTGCCAATCTCTCGGAGCAAATTTCTACAGCGGGTAAGGAAGCCTCCGGTACTGGCAATATGAAGTTTGCCCTCAATGGAGCGCTCACTATCGGCACCCTAGATGGTGCCAACATTGAAATTCGAGAGGTGGTAGGAAATGACAACTTCTTCCTGTTTGGCTTGACGGATGAAGAAGTGTTTGATCTCAAGGCGAAGGGATACCAACCGTTGGACTATTACAACAACAACGCCCAACTCAAAGAAGTAATCGATCGCATTGCGGCTGGTGACTTCTCAGATGGTAATCGGGAGGTGTTCAAACCCATTGTGGATTCGCTGCTCTACCACGACGAGTATCTGCTCTTAGCTGACTATCAATCCTATATTGATTGTCAGGAACGAGTGAGCCAAGCTTACCGCGATCAGGATAACTGGATTCGGATGTCGATTCTCAATACGGCTCGCATGGGTAAGTTTTCGTCAGACCGCACGATTCGACAATATTGTCAAGAGATTTGGAACGTGGAGCCGGTCAAAATTGAACTCGACGATTACGATCAAGATGCGGCTGGGTTGAAGGTACTTAATTCGCCACGTCAAGCTTGATGTGTGCGGAGTAGGGAGTGGGGAGTGGGGAGTGGGGAGTACTTTAACGTTACGGCAGGATGCGATCGCAGTCGCTCCCAAACTCCCCAGAAACCCCACTACCGCTAACATTCCCTTTTACTTACAACTCCAGCAAAATTTACAAGGCAGTAGGACAAGAACCTCAAGTCGTTGCTCGAGATTACCCTTAACTTTCAGACCTTTAAGAGCTCAAGAGTATGCTTTATGCCGCTTCTGTCACTTTCCGAAATTCTGACCAATTTCCGTCATTACAGCCAACTACACCTAACGCAAGAATCAGGGTTTGACCCCCATTTTTCGGAGTCTGACAGAAGAGGGATATGCTCTGCCTGTGGCATTGGCTTTTGTATAATTTGACCCTGAATGTACTCGCTAGCGGGTTCGGTTTCGGGAAGCTCCAGAAACTCTTTTAGAGTTAAAGGTTTAGTGGGTGTCTGTACCATTTGAGATAACCTAGAATTATGCTGGATACCGATATCGTCAGGTAGGATGGGCATTGCCCACCGCAACTTGTGAAACCTTATAGATTGAGTTTAACGAAGGTAGCGAGAATAAAGGATTAAAACCTATCATCCTGTAGCGATTAGCATTTTTCAAGCCTCACTGCACCGCCGTTTAGACTTAAACGAACTTATATAAGGTTTTTAAGAAAAAAGGAATATGATACTTAGGGTTATTACTGTGTTCTGAGTAAAATCTTCCTATTTCTAATAAAACTTGATCTTTAAAGGCTTTAGGTGAACCAGTCCAGTCACTGGGGGGCTGAACTTGGTTCCAATACTTCTTAGCTTTTTTAATTGTTAGCAAAGCCAGGACTAACTCATCCTTCCGCGTATCATCTTTTGCTTTTTGAAACTGGTTTTTCCATGAATTTCGCAACTTTTCTAGCTCACTACAATCTAATCCAGAGCAGCAACTAATGCGATCAAATGCTCGTTGTAAGTTATTTTGTAAATCAGGATCTATGATAAGTGCATCCGCCATCTCGATATAAATATCTTGAAGAGTAATTCTATTTCCCTTATAAATTGGAAGATTAGGAAAATCATTAAACAGTGATTGGAGTTCAGGTATCAGAAAGTATGCTTCTTTATGAATTAAACCTGTAACCCAGATCTGATGGTGTTCTGTATTTTGTTCCTTGAGCTTGAACTGGTCGTAAAGACTGCGAAAAATTTCTTCGGTATCTGCGAAATGATACAGCATTTTCCATGCTGGTGAGGTACATTGAGAATAAGACTTTTGCGCTCACAGAGGCTAACCTCGTCTTGTTACTGTACCTCACTAGACTGAAAAATGCTGTAGTTATCAATCGCTTGTACTTGAAGATCTAGGTCTACAACTGCAAAAAGTTTATCGGGATTTAAGTACGAGTTATCTTTGTTTTGATTGTGTAAGTCTAAAAGGGAGAAGTAGCTATCTATTACATCTTTGCGATCGCCACAGTTAAAAAATTGTGGTCGATACTGAGTCCACCCTTTTGGCACACACGCCTTATAAAAGTTGGCATCTGGCATTTCTTCCATTCTGCCATAGGATTGAGGTGATGGTCTGCCCTGAATTTTTGGAATATCACCTTCACATAGTACAACAATCTTATTTCTAATCCTTCGAGACTGAAGAATCGTTTTACAATGTTGCTCTAGCTGTTCTGAGCTAAGACTCATATTTAGTGTTAGACTTCTTGCTTGAGAAGCTTTGGCTCCAGTTCCTTAACATGAGCAGGTGTGAGAGCTTGGCATAATTCGTAGGAATGAGTGGCAAGGATGTACTGATTACTGGGCGACCATTCTTTAAGGTCTGAAATGATTTGATATTGCCAATCTGGATGAAATGCGATTTCAATTTCATCCATTAAAACAATTGCATTCTCTATATTACGGTATTTCAGCCACATATAAATACTCAGCCTTTTCAGCTCTCCATGACTTAGGTCTTCTGGAGATAATTCTATAGTCTCACCGTTTCTATCTAATTTAAAGGTTATTTCTGAAAATTCTTTATCTATATTTATTTTCTTATTGTATAATATTTGGTTTAACTCCCTCTTGATAGCCTTATAATTATTTCCATATTCTCCTGTTTCTATAGCTTCTATGAAATCTTGATCGCGAGCATCTAAAAAAGCTTTAATTATAAGCTCTACAGACAGAAAATCATAGGTAAATAAACTTGTAATTTTAGATTTTACATCTTGAATTTCTGAATAGTAATTATTATCTTCTTTAGGCGCAGCCTTCAATAATAATTTTCTAGAGTCTTTTGACATAAAAATGAAAATTTGGGTTGCAGGAGCAGCCAGAAATATTTTTTGTGAAAGCTTATTTAAAAATAATTTTGATTCAGTAATATCTAAATCATTAATATGACAGAGTAATACTTCATCTTCACTTCCATTCTCATGGGATGAGTAATTGGATATATAAAGCAATTTTTCTGTTTTCATGTATTCAATAATTTTGGGTAAGATATTTTCTATTTTATTCTGCTTTTCTTGATAAAATTTTATTCGTTCTTTAATATCTTTTACTATCATTGAAATTGAATCGCTTAAAGGATAGTTTATTCCCTCATCAATAAAAGCCTTACGTATATTATCAACTGCAATTAAAAAAATACCATTTTCTTCTAATCTTTGATTAGAAGCCTTGACTTCAATTATAATATCTTTCTCTTTTTTCTCTTTTAGATTTCTTTCTAACTGAGCTAAATTACTAGATTCTTCTTTCAGTACTACAAGCTTTGTCTTGAATTCTTCCAATTTATTGGGTACAGAAAATCTAAAATCAGAATAATCGATTGTTTCATCATCGTTATTTGCCCCTAATAATTCTTGAATAGAAGAGTCTTTACGACAGAAAAATTCAAGATTGATAATTTTTTCTCCATCCCAAATATCAAATATAGCTAAAACTCTCTTTTCAGAATCATCATAAATTTTTAATCCATAGAGTATATTTTTCAAAAACGGTATCTTATCCGGATCACTAGAACAGTGGAGTAACACAAAAATTAATTGCAAAAGTGTACTCTTCCCACCCCCATTTTGACTACCAAGGGGAAAAATGCTAGGAACAAATTTCTTTTCAAACGTGATATCAACATTCTTTAAAACCCGGAAATCAGGGACTTGAATTCGTTGCAGGTGCATACAATACTCCTCCTATTGAATTGGTATCAAATTTTTCGTACATGAATGACCTGTAAATGCTAGGGTGGGTGTTGTCCCACCCTAATCACTACACCTTAAACTTCTGGGTAATCCGCTTCATCGCATCCTCCACATTCTCCCGACTATTAAATGCCGAAATACGGAAGTAACCTTCACCCGCCGCACCAAAACCAGAACCAGGGGTTCCCACTACATTGCACGTTTGCAGTAACTTATCGAAGAAATCCCAACTCGACAAACCATTCGGCGTTTTCACCCAGACATAGGGTGCATTCACACCGCCATAAACGTCTATTCCTGCTTCTGTTAATTTCTCGCGGATAATTTTGGCGTTTTCTAGATAGAAGTGGATTAACTCCTTAACTTGCACCTGTCCTTCCTCAGAGTAAACTGCCTCAGCACCCCGTTGTACGATATAGGATACCCCATTAAACTTGGTAGACTGGCGGCGGTTCCATAGCTTCCACAGTTCCACATCCGAACCATCAGCAGCTTTCGCCGTTAGGTTCTTCGGTACAACTGTCAGCGCACAGCGAGTTCCAGTAAACCCAGCATTCTTAGAGAACGAGCGAAACTCGATCGCACAATCCCGCGCTCCTTCAATCTCGTAGATAGAATGAGGAAGCTCTGGATCGGTGATATACGCTTCATATGCCGCATCAAAAAAGATAATGGAGTTATGGGCTTTTGCATACTCCACCCACGCCTTCAGGTGTTCCTTCGTTGCCGTTGCTCCCGTAGGATTATTGGGGAAGCACAGATAAATCAAATCGACTTTCTCAGAAGGAATCTCGGCGGTGAAGTTGTTCTCTGCGGTAATGGGCAGATACACTAAGCCTTCAAATTCGCCCCTCTCATTCGCCTCTCCGGTATGTCCCGCCATCACGTTGGTGTCTACATACACCGGATAAACGGGGTCAGTCACCGCAATTTTGTTATTTTTACCAAAGATATCCAGAATGTTGCCTGTATCGCACTTAGAACCATCGGAGATGAAGATTTCGGAAGCGTCAACCTCGCATCCGCGAGATTGGAAGTCGTGGGCTGCAATTTTTTCCCGTAACCAGAGATAGCCTTGTTCGGGACCATAGCCTTTGAACGTGGAGCGATCGCTCATGTCGTCCACCGCTTTAATCATGGCAGTGCGGCACGCTTCCGGCAAGGGTTCCGTGACATCGCCAATGCCCAGCTTGATAAGTTTGGCATCAGGATTGGCTTCTGCAAAGGTATTCACCCGTCGCGCAATTTCAGGAAACAGGTAGCCCGCTTTGAGTTTGAGATAGTTGTCGTTAATCGTTGCCATCGTGAATTACTACAAACGCCGTTAAAACAGTCTATCTTCTAATACGGAGCATTTCATTACCGCCTTTCTGGAGTTCGTATTGAACCTTGGCAACCGATACGGTATATCCCAGCTCCCGAAATTCTTGCACAATTGAGTCGAGATAGGGGGAGCGTTTTAACATCAGACTCAGCAATGGAAAAATACGCACTTCTTGGCTCACCCTTAGCATTTCTTGAATGGAGTCTCGGTGGAAATTAAAGTCATAAGGGTCGGAATATAAGAATAAAAAGTGCGAACACAAAGCGATATTATAGTCATCATCATTACTATCCAATTTTGGCAACGCTCCCGTTCGATATCGTCCTTCTTTCTTTCCTTCGCTTTTTGAGTTCAGACTCCGAGAGATTAAACATTTTCCCATACTCGTCAATCGATCGTCCAAAGGGAACTACTTTTTTTAACTTCTTTTAACTTCATTACCATCGGTTTTCTCCAGAAAATCCTCTCTATCAAATTCCGTTTATCATAGGTTTATGAAAAATATCTTGAGGTGTAGGAATTATGGATTGTGACGAAAAGCTCCTGAGCATCCGCCTACCTGACTCACTTTACCAAGCCCTGATAGCCTACCAAAAGCAACAGCAGCTTGATTCGACTGCTGCGGCTGCCGTTTCCATCTTGGCTGAATTCTTGCAGCAAGGTGAGGAAACGAAACGCTATGCCACAATAGAACAGTTAGAGGCGCTATCGAAGAAAGTGGACTACCTAAATTACCAAGTTTCGGCACTCAGTCACAGTCGGCTGGGAGTTAGTAGCACTGCAACCCCAGCTACTGGGATTCATTCACCTACGCAGGCAGTGAAACGAGCATCGCCACTCACACATCCTGTCGTATCTACTAACCTGGAGGACATGGATGACGAACCTGATGAAATTCTGTATGAGTTCCTTTAGCACCTGCCATCGACAGGCAGGATGCCTGTCCTACTGAAATAAAAAACCTGCGGCTCTTCAGCACTTAGTATGGCAAAAACATAGTAAAGCCAAGGAAAAGGGAGACCTTCTGGCGTTGATTGCGATACCATCCAAATGTAGTCCGCATTACATACGTCACTATGGAGCCAGATTCTCTACCAGCAGAGCTCATTTTGACGCAGCCGCGTCAGAGCCTTGGCAATGTTCAACTCGATTGGACTCCCCAACCCGGTAGCTATCTCGACTTTGAAGGTCAAACCTACGCTGTGCTAGAACGTCGCCACCGTTATCGCCTGAAATCAGGGCGCTATCGCTTGCAAAAAATTGCTCTTTACGTGCAGTCTGCCCAACGCCCAACTGAGAAAAGCCAGATTAACGGACGCTGGGTTATTGGCGACGCCACGTGCTGCTTTAATGCTCACTCCGAACTCGTGCGTTGTGCGGTTAATCCAGAAGGTCCGTGTAGTTCTTGCCGTTACTACGAACCCATTACACCAGACAATCAAACTTGACCATTTTCTAAAACGTCTCCGACAGCTAAACGCATCCCGTTAGCAAAATCCCAACCCGACTGAGCCCGTTTCCCTGCTAACTGCACTTCCTGCAACAGTAACAATCCGTTGCCCGTTTGAATAATCGGACCCGTTCCCTTGGCAAGGCTGATTACTTCTCCAGGACACCCTGATTTTTCCGATAGAGAAAACCAGTCCCGCTCTAACGTTTGTAAGGTTGAGGGCAACTCAGAGAAGTAAGCCTCTCCAAGGGGAGCCGTAGCGAGGATTTTCAGCGGTTTATCCCGAAACAATGCCACACAGTTGGGAAGAAATCCCCTCACCTGATTGTGTAAATCAATAGCAGGGCGCGACCAATCCAGACAATAATCCGACTTTTGAATGAGGGGTGCATAAGTAGCTTGGGCATCCTCTTGAGGAATGGGTTTAATTTCCTGGCGTTTTAGCTTGAGGAGAGTTTCGACTAACAAATCAGCTCCCACATCAGCAAGAATCTGCGCCAACTGAGGGGCGTTGTCCCATAACCGAATAGGGGTATAACTTTTGAGTAACATCGGTCCGGTGTCCATGCCTGCATCCATCAGCATGGTGGTAATACCCGTTTCGGTTTCGCCATGATACAGGCACCATTGAATCGGCGCAGCCCCCCGATACTTGGGCAGTATTGAGCCGTGAACGTTGACACAACCCAGGGCAGGCATATCCAAAATTTCTGGGGAGAGAATCTGCCCGTAAGCAACAACCACAAACGCATCTGCCCCTGCTTGCCGCAGTTGCGTGAGGGTTTCGGTGTGCTTTTTCACCCGCTTCGGTTGCCAGACAGGGAGTTGATGCGCCAAGGCAGCCGCTTTTACGGGTGAGGGTGATAACTCCTTCCCCCGTCCCCGTCGCTTATCCGGTTGGGTAACGACCCCCAGAACGTTAAATTCGGGGTGATTTAACAAGCGTTCTAAGGTGGGTAGTGCAAATTGAGGCGTACCGAAAAAAATAACATTCATGGAGAACATTCAAAATTTAAAATTCATGCATTCAAAACTTCCCCTAATTAACGGCAATTTCAATACGACGGTTCCGTTGCTGATTGGCATCGGTATCATTCGCTACCAGGGGACGAGTTTCGCCGTAACCCGCAACCAGCCATCGATACTCATCACCCAAGGCGCGGGCAAAGTACTGCTCAACGGCTTTGGCGCGGCGAAACGAGAGTTCGCGGTTGTCCTGGGTTTCACCATTAGTGTCGGTGTGGACGGCGATGCGGATCGTGCTGGATGGGTAGTTCCGCAAATCGGCAATAATTTTGTCTAAAATTAAGCCTGCTTCGGGACGTAGAATGCTGTTACTGCCCTCAAATAAAACATCGCTGGGTAGTGTTACCTTCAACTTGTGGGCGGATGGGGAGTCAGGGGAGACACCTTGATTAACAGCATTCGTTCCTGCTGAGGAACCGTTTTGACTCCTAGGCTTCACCCCTTGGAGTTGTAGGGCGATCGCTTGCAGCCGCGCTTCTAAGGATTCATTCGGGCGACTAGTGCCGAGCTGGGCTTCTAGAGTACCAACACCTTCATTCAAGGTCTTGAGCTGTGCCTGTAACTGGTTGAGCTGTGCTTGTACCTGCTGTCTTTGTACGGGTGTTAGGGACAATGACGACTCGGCAAGATCTGGCACTGTTGTTGTTGAGCTAGTATTGGGAGAAACTACTGGTATAGTTTTCTCAAAATGCAATCCCATTTTGAGCAGTAGTGGCTTTTGGGGATTGGGATTGGGATAAATGTTAGCCAAAACAATGCCTAAGAGCAAGGACAAACCTCCTCCGACACCCAGCAGCAGCACTCGAAAAATTAAAACGAGTAACCACGAACGGTTGTGGGTTGAAGGATCGGGAGTGATTGTATCTGCTGAACTAGCGGATTGGGTCACTGATTTTCCTGAATTCTATTCAGACCCTAGAAGAATAACACCAGACAAAGCCTAATTCGATCATGCCACCACCAATACCAAACTGTCGAAATTAATGTTTCACTTCGGGATCAAGCCACCAAGGGCAGAACGGGGAGAGGGTGAAAATCCTATTCCCTGTTTCCCATTTCCCGTTTTTAAGACAAGAGTGAAAACTTTCGTAAAAGAGTGAGTTCTATGGATCATTAACTTGATATATATAGACTGAGGAACATAGATGAGAGTTCCTCGGGCGTTGCTCCTCACACAAGAAGCGCCGTTTAGCAACCTCCATCCCCTATCCTATCGATGCTCAGTAAAATAGTCTGTTTACTCGAATGGTTGTACAAGCAGCCACATACGCTATTTTTAGCCCCCTTGCTGCTTGTTGCTCATAACCCATCTGTCCGGGCTGAACAGGTGCGTGTGCCTATAGGAGCTAGCCCATTATCGGTACCTTCTTCCTTGCCCTCTATCGAAGCGCCCGAAGAAACAGAACCCGATATGACTCAGACAAAAGTACAAATTGACCCCCTCGATAGTCCCCATCCCGTTCCTTGGGGTTGGGTGTTGGCAACTCATGCTGAACTTAGTGAGAGTGAAAGCTTCGGGTTACGATACTATCGCAGTCAACCCTTAGTGTCTCCAGACGGTCAGTACGCTGCCTACAGTCGTATTCAGATGCAAGGACAGCCGGAACTATACCGCAGTCGCATCACCAGCGTAATGTTTCTGGAAAATTTGGAAACTGGAGATTTGCGAACCATAAACCCATCGTCGCCCTTGTCTGATAATCCCTTAGTCAGCAATGAAGAAGCCGATATGCCGGGAACATTTTCAATGTTGATTCCGGTTTCTTGGTCGCCTTCAAGTGAGCGCCTCTTAGGACGCCAGTTTGAAGGGATGTTCAGCACGTCTTATGCTTCGGATTACGCTGTAATCTGGGATCGGCGGCAAAATCAGGTCAGTACCCTAGCACCAGAGCGAATGGAATACAGCAATGCTGTATTGCTGGGTTGGAGTCAACGCGATCCCAATCGCGTTTTGTTCCGTGTTGGTGAACTGGGTGAAGAACGCTGGCCCACATGGGCAGTCAATATGACCGGTGAAACGACCCTCGCCCTTGAAGACGACCCGATTGTTTACGGTCAAGTCGTCAACCAAGTCTGGGCAGGTCCTCAAGCGCGTTGGTAATGAGTAATGATGAGTTATGAATGATGAGTGATAGATTAAAAAATTGACTCCATTCATAATTCATCATTCAATTAGCAAATTGGACGCTGACCGGGGTTTACCCCATGGATATATTCGCTACCCGATGCGGGCCATCCTCGCTTATAAGACGCTTCCTCTGGCTGACCCCAGCCTAACTGCAAGATAATTTCCAAAAATCTGGCATTACCATGTTTAAAGAGGTTCGCCCATTCAGTTTTAGAAGCGATCGCTCTGGCATCTTCGGGTGTAATTTGGCGATAGTCCCTGCCAAGCTTAATACTTAAGTACAAGTCCATATCACTGGTTACTTGCCACCAAAACCTCAAGATTGAAGCCTTAGCCGCTTTGAGGAGTTCCACGTCCCTAGAGAGTGCCACAAGCTGATCGTCAACGGCAGGATAGCGCAGAGTTTTCCCCTCAATTATAAGTTGTCGCCAAACAATACCAGAAATTTGGTGTTGCCGCTGATAACCGTGTACAGCCGCTTTGAAGTCTCGATAAGCACTAAACTTTTGAATACCATCCGGTTTGAGAAAACGGTCAATCAACGGGTTGCCAGACGCCGAAGCTGCCAAATTAAGGCGCTGCCCATTCATGCAGGCGCGACGCTCATCTGCCAAAATTTTGATTAACTCTTCTGTGCTGTAGACTTGTGACATCAGCCCACGAGGAATAGCTGGCAACAGCAAATGAAAATGCCCATTTCCCCTTTTTCTGATACGGCTTATTCCCTTAGCTCAGTATTGATCTCATTGAGGGTTCGGCGTTTCAGTTCAATGGACTCAGAACGGGGTAACAAATTAAAAACATCTCGAAATACATCATCGATTTGTTCGTAACTCAGTTGTCCTGTCTCGTTGAGTACAACCTTACCCTCCTGATTAAAAAGAACCGTTTGAGGAACCAACCCTTTGTAGTAGTAGCCCGATTCCATCGGTTTGTAGTTAGATTTCAGAGGCAAGGTATCAATGTTAATGGGAATAAAATTCGCCGCTCGTCCGTAAGGTGCTTGGAGCTGAGAGATAACGACAGAATACAGCTTGCAATCACTGCTGTCATTGACATAAAACACCAACAGTGCTGGTTTATTCCGTTTCAGAGACTCTGCCAAGTTAACACGCGGCGGCACCAGAGAAGCGTTACTGCCGTAAAGAGCGAAAATGTCACCATCAAAGCGATCATCATTGAGTCCTGCTAGTGCTGAGGGTGTTGCCAGCAGCCAACAAGCAACAACGGCAATCAGGATCGACAAGCCCCCAGAAACAAGACGCCTGTAAGTTTGACAATTTTTCAAGTTTATGATTCTCAATCGAAATGAGTAAATAGTCATATCAACCTATCTTTGGCTCCAATCCCCCTTCTCTATGATTATCCCTTGAACTATGGCACGGGAACGTATACATTACGCAAACATAGCGACAACGCGATCATAAACCTCGGTCTTTGAAACTGAAGTTAAGCACTTCAGGGATAAAGTCGATGTATCTACCCCAACAAGACCAAAACCAACCAACCGCACAAGAGCAAGAAATGCTCGAACTCATCAACCGGATGCGGTTGAAGCCCAGTAACGAACTCGACCTTTTACTGAACTCATCCGATACCAGCGTCAACTTTGCCCTCGACTACTTCAATGTAGATATTGATGTATTAAGCGCTCAGTGGCTTAGTCTCAAACCCGTGCAGCCACTGGCATGGTCTGATGAACTCATTGATGCTGCACAAGATCACAATGCATTGATCATTCAGGAGGATACGCAGTCACACCAGTTACCCGGTGAATTAACCCTAGGACAGCGAGTTGCAGGTACTGGATACAACTGGTCTGCTGTTGGGGAAAATGTCTATGCATTCGGAAAATCAGTTTTCCACAGTCACGCCAGTTTTGCGATTGATTGGGGGTTTACCTCAACGGGAATACAAGAGTCACACGGTCATCGCAACAACATTATGAACAATAATTTTCGGGAGATTGGTCTTTCCATTATTCCCGAAAATGACCCAACCACCAGCGTTGGTTCACTAGTCACGACTCAAAACTTTGGCAGTCGCTTCAACTTTGGCAATTCCTGGTTGTTGGGAGTAGTATTCGACGACCAGACCGTTGATGATAATTTCTATACTTCCGGTGAGGGACTTGCTGAAATTGATGTAACAGCGGTTAATACTACAACAAACCAAAGTTTCACGACTACCACTTGGACTGCTGGCGGCTATCAGATGCAGTTGCCCGGTGGGACTTATCAAGTCACGTTCTCTGGTGACTGGAACAAGGACGGACAAACCGATACTGAAACTCAGCAGGTAACTATCGGGTCAGAAAACGTTAAACTTGACCTCAAAACTGATGACTTGAGTATCGCTCCAACTCCAACTGCCGAACCTGATTTGGCTCCCACTCCAACTCCGACTGCCGAACCAGCTTCTAATGACGCTCCAACTCCAACTGCCGAACCTGATTTGGCTCCCACTCCAACTCCGACTCCCGAGCCAGCTTCTAATGACGCGACTACTAGTAACAACTCTCCTGTTGAAGACACAACGGCAAATCATGATCTTTCAAGTCGTATTGGTCATGATACGATTGCCGGGGGTTTGGGAGATGATGTAATTCGTGGTGGAGATGGTGACGATGTACTACGAGGTGATCTAAACTCTCGCTCTCCTGGTGGTTCCATTGGCGGCGACGACATCATCTACGGGGGTAAAGGAAACGACCGGATTGGCGGTAAGGGAGGTAACGACCAACTTTACGGTCAGGATGATAACGACCAAATCTGGGGTGACGATGGCGATGACTTGCTCTGGGGGGGGCTGGGCAATGATACTCTCACTGGAGACAATTTTTCTGGAGGTCGCGGCAGCGATACGTTTGTACTGGCTGCTGGCGAAGGGACTGATACCATTATTGACTTCCACATTGGCGAAGATTTCTTGGGTTTAGCGAATGGGTTAACGTTCGAGGAACTAACTATTACCCAGGGAACAGGTGCAAACACCAAGAATACTCTCATCAGTTTTGGGGGTGAGATCCTCGCCATCATCAACAAGGTAGATTCTCGTTATCTGATGGCAGTTGCCGAGGTAGCTTTCACGGAGGTTTAAGTTCTGTTTTTAATCCATAGCTCTCGGTAAGAACGAATAGTACTCAAAACTAACCCACAACTCAAAACTCAAGACAGTCACCCACTGCCAAACTCATCTTATTGGATGAGCTAAAGGGGCGATTTGTTAATCGGTTGAGATGTGGGATTTTGAGTTAGATAAACTTTAGCTATTAAGGATTGTAGCGCTTTTCTAAAGTCACAATTAAGGTGGGTCACGCCACTACCTTCTTGCACTGAGTCTATTTTTCCCTTGCAGTACTTAAATCGGTCTTGAATAGGTTAGCACCGTTCAGATTAGCGTCCTTCAAGTCAGCACCGTTGAGATTAACGTGGCGCAAAAGAGTATTGCTCAGATCAGTACCGCGCAGGTCTGCATAGCTTAAATTAGTATGACTCAAGTCAGCATGGCTGAGATTGGCACCTTTCAAGCTAGCATGATTCAGTGTTGCGTGGCGCAGTAGCGCACCTTGGAGGTTTGCACCGCAAAAATTTCCGTAATTGAGGTCTGCACGGTTGAAGTTGGCTTCAGCTAGACACGCTCCGATCAAAGTAGCACCGAGCAGGTTAGCCTGAGTGAAGTTGACATTGCTCAGGTTGGTGTGATGAAATTTTGTCCGAGATAAGTTAGCACCCTTGAGATTGGCATCGCAGAGGTTGGCAAAGCTAAGGTCGGCATCACTTAAGTCAGCGTTTTGTAAACAAGCCTGTCGCAAGTCAGCACCCCTGAGATCGGCAGCAACTAGGCTAGCACCGCTGAGGTTGGCATTCTTGAGGACGACCTTTTGAAGATTAGTACGACGCAACTTAGCAATAGTCAAGTTAGCGCGAGTCAAGTTAGCCTGCCGGAGGTCAGAACGACTCAAATCGGCATCGCTAAGATTTGCACCATTCAAATTAGTCCCGTTTAAGTTAGTCGCAATCAACACAGCACCATTGAGCGTAGCACTGCTCAAGTTAGCGTTACCCAGTTTGGCAAGACTCAAATCTGCATGACTCAAGTCCGCACTGCTGAGATTGGCATTTCGTAAGTCAGCAGCGCTGAGATCGGTACTGCGAATGTCGGCACCACTGAGGTCGCTACCCCGCAGGTCAGCACCTCTCAATTGAGAAAAGACCCGGTATGTATCCAATTCAGTAACACTTTGATTGATTGACTCCCTATCGACTTTGACTAAGTTGTATTGAACGTTTTCTGTGTAAATTGCAAATACAATATTAAAAACATCCAAGAAATTAATAAACCATTGGCAGTCTTGTTCAGGATAGGTTTCGTAATAACGAATTAATTTGGCAATACAAATATCCAAATGAGTCCGAACATAGTCGCACAACAGAATAATTTTCAGGAGAGTGATAACTAGGGTTAACGGACTTTCTTGAGTTGTGAGTAAAATAAAAAGCGAAGAAGGCTCCCGATCATTTTCTATTGTTAAAAATTCAATAAATCGTCGGCAGGTTCGCAGGAGTAAATCAAGGTTTAGAGTTTCTTGATGATGCGCTTCATAGAGTTTTTTTAGTTTATTATCTAATTGATTTTTGAGAACTTCTATAGAGGGAAGGTGGTTAGCGGCGAAAAGCAAATAGGTCTGTAGGTTGCATTTGAAGTCTTGATAGTTTAAATTTTGAGTTTGCTGGATAAATAGATTAGCATAGCTGGAATAACTGAAAAGGACTTTTCTAGAAACTAAGTGTTTGAGTAAGTGAATGATTTCATCACCGAGGTGAGTTGGATTGGAAGGTCGCTTTTCTTCGAGGATGGGAGAATTACATTGAATTGTATATCTAGCTAACTCAAACTTAAATTTTTCTTTCAAGCGTTTGGCTAAGTTTTTGGCTAACTCTCTCTGTTCTATAGGGTTTTGGGAATTGAGGTATTGAGGAACGAGTAAAAAAGTTGCATAGCGATGACTCCAGTTTTTTCTCTCTTGAGTCGTAGCCGGTAAAGCAAAAAGCTTGAGTTCTTGGTAATCCTCACTTTCAATGAAATTTATCAGCCAAGCTCTTAGGCGTTGTAGACTGGGAGAAAGTGTTTGTTGTTTGTGCTTGACTTTCGCTTCAGCCAGGACTTGAATAAGTTTTTGAATCGAAGAATAGTTTCGACTGGAAGACCAGTTATTAATTAAAATATAACAGGAGCGTTTAAAGGTATTGCGAAATTCGGCTTCGTCTTTGCGGAACAGAATTTCATAGAGAGCCTTGTTGACTTTAGAACCTAGACTACTCTCACCGTAAAAAAACAATTTCAGAAATTCCGTTAAAATTGCTTCAGGAGAAGAGCAAGCCACCCTATCGATCAGGAATTTATAAATAATATCCTGAGCAGCCTGAATACTTAACTGTTCTTGCGGAACTACATCAACGGTGGAATTGAGGTTGGAATTAGTAGGTAAGATGGAACTTTGCATAATTGATAAACACACCCTGTAACTGCTCAGTTATCTTACTGCGGGAGTGATGCCAGCAGTAACGAAAGCTGTAAGAGCCTAAATTTTCTCTGAACTTACCAAGAAGTAGAGAAATTCGTTGTAGTTAAATTATCCATGATTTTTGAGTTTGGGGTGTGAAGTTCAAAAAATTCTGAACTCCTGTATTCTGTTGTTACATAAAACCTATGTAGATTTATGGCAGTAGGGGCTGTTTAGCGACACATTATCGAGTGTCACTCGAACTGCACCTCAACCACTGCGCCTTTCTGGATGAGTTCTCGCTTCATTTCTTCAGATAATCCCGAATTATTCCTGAAGTAAGCCCCTGTGACCTGGACATCGCTGAGATTAGTACCGAACAGGTTGGCACCCGTGAGATTAGCGTGGCTGAGGTTAGCCCCCTTGAGATTAACGTGACGCAGAAGTGCCTCTGTGAGATCGGCGTGCCTCAAATTTCCATGGCTTAAGTCCGTGCGGGTCAAGTTGGCATGGCTAAGGTTGGCACCGCTTAAGCTTGCATGATTACAGTTAGCCCGATCTAAATCGGCTTCACTGAGGTTGGCATGGTGCAGCTTACTATGACATAACTGAGCACTTCTGAGGTTGGCGTTACTGAGGTTGGCGTTACTGAGGTTGGCGTTACTGAGGTTGGCGTTACTGAGGTCGGCATGGTGCAAATCAGCATCTCTGAGTTCGCAGGCATCAAGACTCGCACCCCAGAGATTAGCTTCTCTAAGATTGGCTTGCTGGAGGTCGGCACGGCGCAACTTCGCAGCCGTCAGAGTGGCATGGTTCAAATTAGCTTGGCGCAGGTCAGCACAACGCAAGTCTGCACCAGCAAGACTAGCACCGCTCAAATTAGCTCCGTTGAGCATAGCACTGCTCAATTCTGTTTGATTGAGTATGGCACCGCTCAAATTAGCACCACTGAGTTTGGCAAGACTCAAGTCAGCTTGACTAAGGTCAGCACCGCTGAGTTCGGCGTCTCGCAGATCAGCGGCGCTTAAATCAGTGCTGCGGATGTCAATACCACTGAGATCAGCACTCCGCAAATCAGAACCTTTCAATTGAGAAAAGATGCGATAGGTCTTGAGATTGTCAATATCACAGTTTTTATCAAAACCAGAACCTTGAGATGGGGATTTGATTTTGACTAAATTATATTGAACATCTGCGTTGTAAACTGCAAATATAATGTTAAATATCTCTAAAAAATGAATCAGCCATTTACAGTCGCTTTCCAAAGAACCTTCGTAGTAACGAATCAGGTGAGCAATACAAAATTCTAAATGGGTTTGAGCATACTTGCAAATCCGAATAATTCGGAATAGGGCAATCGCTACAATCAGGGAACTACCGTGAGTGGTGAGTAAAATGAATAACGACGATGGTTCGCGACTATCTTCAGTTGTCAGAAATCCAATAACACGCTTGCAGGTTCGTAGCAACAAATCAACAGTTAAAGGCTTTGAGTGATAGTTAGTGTAGAGATTATCTAATTTGGCAGACAGTTGAGTATCTAGGATTTCTAAATGAGCAGAATTGCTAATAGAAAACAACAAGTATTTTTTTAGACTTTTCTTGAAGGTTTTATAATCTTGATTTTGAATTTGTTGAGTAAACAGATTAGCATAATTTGCTTGATTAAATAAAAGATGCTGTGCGCCAACTTTTTTTATTATTTTAATAGCGAGATCGCCGAGTTGAGTAGGATTATTAATTTCCGTCTCTTTAAAGTTAGGAGAATCACACCGAGCCGTATACATGGCTAGCTCGAATTTGAATTTTTTTTTCAGTCGCTTGGATAGATTTCTAGCAATTTCTCTTTGTTCTACGGGATTTCGAGAATCTAGATATTGAGGAACTAATAAATAAAAGGTGTATCGATGGCTCCAATGCTTTTTTTCTTCAGAAGGGGACGCAAATAATTTCAGCCCTTGATAATCTTGACTGTTTACAAAATTAACCAATGCCGTTCGTAGGCGATTTAAATTTGGAGCTTGCTTAGGGGGATTAACGGCAGAATCAGCAAGGAGTTTAATAAGTTTTTGTATGAAAGTAAATTTTCTTTTAGAAGACCAATTATTAATCAAGATATAACAAGCTCTTTTCAGAGTATTTATAAAATCTGTCTCGTTTTTCTGAGAAATAATTGCATTAAGAGCCTGATTTAGTTTTGGATCAACTAGACTATTTCCCAATACAAATAACTGTTTAAATTCCTGTAAAACAGTTTCGGGTGACGATTGATTGACACTATCAATAAGGAACTGGTAAATGACATCCTGAGCCTGTTGGAGGCTTTGTTCTTTGAATCGATTGTCATCAACACAAAAGTTAGCTTGATCACTATCTAGCACGATGCGCCCGTTCATTACAACAAAAAAGCAGTTTTCAAGAATTAAGACATTAAAGCTTTGGCTTAGGACTTATGGAGTTATGTTAAAAAAGGTTTCGATACTTGAAGCAATCCCATTGCACGGTAGCAGGAAAAAAGCTTACCTGTTTGGCACTCACTCCACTATTAGAATTCTTCTAGCAACATTGAGAGCTAATGCTAGACGGGAAATACACTTAATAACAATTGTTCCAAAACACCCAACTCCTAAACCAACTTGGTGAGGTGGGGAGATATTTATCACCATTAATTTATTTACCATTGCTGAGTGAACTCGATCAAAATATCTGGCGAACCAGCGATCGCAATTCCGAGTAACTGTCTATAAATACTATGATAGTCTAGTCTTTATAGCAATGGGAAGAGAGTGCCAGTGTTCCCTTGTCGAAACCCTAATCATAAAGGTTTTAACAAGGATAGTGTTCCTTCCCCGTTCGATCGTGGCAGGCAGTGCCTGCTGAACTGACAGAAATACACCAAAACAGTTGATACGCCAGCTATTTTGAACATACCCCCTCTAAATCACGGATTTATGAAGTCCTTAATTCCTGAATTCTTCCTGAGTCATCTGAGCAAAATGTTCCATTAGCAACCGATGAATAAAGATGTACCCACCGCCGACTTTTCGCAAAATAATGAGGTCTGTGGCATAGTCCAAGAAGCGAGCGTAGTTCCAGGGACTGTAGCCATTATGCCAGAGGATAAGGCGAAGAGTGAAGTGTTTAATACAAGCTTCGCCAGCACCAAAGAGTCCGAGGAGTATCCCACTGATTACGCCACAAAGAATTGGGATACCGATAATCCAAGAACCTGCGGCTAAACCTACAGCACCGGTCGTTGCTAAAATCAGAGTATATTTAGCCGACTGCCAAATTCCTTGATTCGGTACTGTACTAGTTTCTATACTAGAACCCGTTAATCCCCGCAGCAGGATAAACGTTAATCCACCACTGATAAAGGCACGCAATGCGGCAATTATGGCATCTATTAATCCAGAACTTATTCCAATAACCAGCCCGTAAATCAAGAGGCTGCTAAATCCCACAACCAGTCCAAAGACTAACCCAACAATTAACCCCAGTAACAGATTATCTCTCGCTTTTTTCCATGACCATTTCAGCATTCCTACTGGGTTAATTTGATTACTAATCAATCCAAAAACTAACCCACTGGTAACTGCACTACTGATTCCTAGAATAAGCGCCGCAATTAACACAAATTGTGACGGAATTGTAGTCAGCCAAAGAATTGCTCCAAAACCTATCCCACCGATAAAACAAGCAATCAGTCCAATGCCGATCGCATAGAGCCGCTTTTGACGGGCGCTTTTCAACCAATTCGGCTGCATATGCTCAATTAAAAAGACAGTTTGAGAGGTCTGAACCATCCTCTGCGCCAGCCAAATCAGCCAGCGTTTAGCTTGGTTCTGACTGTAGGGCTGACCCCTTCCCCGACGGCTAAACATCTGCTCAATGTAACGATTAAATAGCTGTTGGCGTCGTTCCTCCACTTTGTTAGTGTGAGGTAACTCTTCTAGGGTTATTCCTTGATAAGCCAAAATCGTGATATTGAGCATTAGGGGTGAGGTGACTAACTCTTGTAGCACGTTATCCCCATCAATTAAGGTTCTCAATCCTGTTAAATCAGTAGCGATGCTATCCAGGTAATGATGGACTTGTTCAAGGGTAAGCGATCGCAAGTAAACTGCACTTTCAAAGGTGAGGCGATTAGAAAGGCTGGAATAGTCTCTGATGCGGCTAGTTACGACGATTTCGGGGCAATACTCCTGATAAAAACTATTTAAGGCAGCAACACACGCCTCTCGATAGTCGGCTCGAACTTCATCTAAACCATCTAATAGCAGTAAAAGTTGCTGCTCTTTAACCCAAGGCTGTCCAATGGGCTTAGGAACCTGATAGTTGGTGTTGAGTTCCTCCACCAGCCAATCCGCAATACTCTGTTTTTTATTCCCCCAAGAAGAAAGGTTAAACACGACTGGAATTAAATGGTTAATGTCTTGTTGAGCGCGATTAATCAAATCTCGTGTTAGTTCCAACAAGGTAATGGTTTTGCCCGATCCCGGTTCTCCTAAAATCAGTAAAGAGCGTCCCTCCCCAAGTTGATCGAACAGGTTAATAATTTGAGTCCCTGCGGGCAACGGTTCTGGCGGTTCGTCGAGTGCCTTAGCGACCATCTTTAGAGGGTGAACAACGGCATCGTGTTTCTTCTCCAAACCCAGTTCAATGGGGACTTGGTCGTGTAGGGCAGTTTCCAGAACGCCTTGAACCCAATAGTGATTGACTTTATTGAGCAAAACCTGACGGTTGTAGTACTCCTGTCGGCTGAGTTGCGGGAATTCTGCCAGATCAAGTCGCAAACCGACTTGTGCAGATACCTCCTGAATCCAATTCAGGTTAAAAACCGACTCGTAAAGGCGGTTGCCAATCCTTAATTTGCCCTGCTGCTTAATTACTAATCCCGCCAGTCGCAGTGCCATTTGTTCGGGAGTGTCATCTGCGCCGACTTCTCCTTGTTTCAAGAGTTGTCGGTACAGTCTCAGCAAGGTTCCGGTGCGTTCTTTATCAGCCAGCAAGCGGTTGCGAATCGTTCTGAGATGTTCTGGCTCATCGTAGACTTCCCAATTTTCGATAATACGCGATCGCACTAAGTTTTCAATCCATGCCGCTTCCTGTCCCACCGGAATTGCCGCCCCATTGTTTAGAATTAGCTGGCAAACTTTCTGGGTAAGAAACGGCTGTCCTCCTGTCCAAGTCAGTACTTGAGCGAGAAATGCCTCCGGGTTATTAGACACTCTGGCTAATCCCAAGGCTAGGGGTTGAGCTTCCTGAAATTGAAACCCCCTTAATTCAATAGCTCGACCAATATTGAACGGAGTGCTGTAATTTGTTTCTTGAATCAAGTCTGATGGCGTTGCCACTCCCAATAGAGCAAAGGTGAGGCGCTGGTATGGGGGATCGTCAGCACGCTTATTATAGCAGGCGCGAATTAAGGCAAAAAAATCGTCTACTTTAAAATTGAGGCTGAGGACGCTATCAATTTCGTCGAAAAAAATAACTAAACTTTGCTCGATTTCCGTGAGCAAGACTTCGCGGATAAATTCTCCTAACCGCTGTACTGGGGAAAGGGATTCGCGGTCGCACCACCACGTTAGAACATCAATTTTATCTAAAAGCTCGAAACTACTTGCCAGTGTATAAATAATACCAGCATACCACTGCTCTTGATTCACCTCTTGACTGCCAATTGCCGTTAAATCAATGGCACAACAGGCAGCACCCTCTGCCTCTAGCCGTCGCATTGTCTGTACCCGCAAACTAGACTTACCCATCTGTCGGGCATTAAGGACATAACAAAATTCTCCCGCCTGCAACCCTTGATAAAGGTTAATGTCAGCCTGTCTGGTGACATAGGTAGGGGCATCAAGGGGTAGGCTTCCCCCAACTTGATAATCGTAGGTTGAGTAGGGTTGGAAACTCATACATAAATTCTACTGTTCGGGAATGGCACTCACAGCTTGAGGCGAAAATAGTAGCGGTATAAATTACATCGAGGTGTTACTTGATTTCCCTGTAACAGCACCAGTCCCATGCTGTGCAACTTAAAACCCTGCATGGGTGTCAATCGCACCGGGTAAGGCGTATCGACAGCTTTTTTTAGAGCCATCGCTAACTCTCGATGCTGTTGTAAATCCCACAACTGCTGTCTTAAATGGTTGCCATACAAGCCATGATTTGTGGGTGCGGTTTCCAGAAGTTGCTTTAACGTTATCTCAAAACGAGCAATCGACTCGATAGCCTTTCGCACGAGGTAAGGATGTCCACCCACCATTGCCATTAACTGCTCAACCTCAGTTGTACTCCAACTCAGTCCGTATCGTTGAGCAAGTTCGAGTACCATTGCAGGTTGAAATTCCGATAATTCAATCGGTAGTCCGACATTAAAGGGTGATTGATTCACGGACATCGGCACAAAAACTTCTGTGGAGTGGATGAGGATTAACCGGAGTTTTTGCCAAATTTCTCGATTTTTGGCTTCTTCGTGCCACGCCCGCAACAACCCGAAAAAATCAGCAGCGAGTTTAGGATAGTTAAACATGACATCCACCTCATCCAAGGCTAAAACCAGGGGATTAGTTGTAGTTGCCAGCAAATACCGCTCAAAGTAAAAGGTGCAAGCCGTCTTGCTGCCTAAAATTGGGTTCCAATATTCTGTGAACCGTTCGGGTAACTCTAGCTGTAGAGCAATACGGGTACAAAATTCTTGCAAAAATTGCGTCAAATCAGCAAATAATTGAGTGTTTGTCAACTGAACGTTTAACGATATAGTTGTGTAGCCTTGCTGAGTGGCTTGATCGAGAATCTTTGTCATGAGCGAGGTTTTGCCCATCAGTCGAGGGGCTTTGATGCGGATTAAGGCACCCGGTTTGAGAAATTCTTGGTGACAGCGTTGGTCAATTTCTGGGCGTTCCACATAGAAAGCATCAGCTTGTTGAAGTAACTCGTGCTGTCTTGGGTTCATCCTAGCGGGGGGTTCGCTGAAGTTGACTCGATTCATGGCTAGATAGGGGTATACTTCACCCTTTTGTTGTAGTACCTAGATGAGTCGGTTTGTGTTTTTGTGTAGGAACATTTCACAGGTGTGAACGAGTTTACAAACCATTCCCGATCAAAATAAATGATGCCCAATAATAAGGATGGTTGAAACGATTTACCACCTCGTTCTCTGGCGAGAGCTTCTGGTGTTTTCCCATCACCGCAATCGTTCCTCGCTGTTTCCCCAATGCCCCACCCTTATCCGCAATCAGGGTAAGCTGCGCTTGTCGTAACGCTTCTGCTTTGGTGAGATTCTCCTCTTGCAATCTCCTGTAAAATGCATTCATCAACATTTGAGTGCCGCCATCATCGACTGACCACAAAGACGCCATGACTGCTTTGGCACCAGCTTGTTGCATCAGATAGCCAAATCCCAGAATCTCTTCACCGGTTCCGAACTCGCCACCGACACCGGTTTCACAGGCACTCAGCACGACTAAATCCACATGGGGGAGATTCCAGGTTTGAACCTCTCGGAGAGTGACGCGATCGCCATTACCAAATACAATAAATGAATCATCCGGTTTTCCCGGTACAAACGCCGCATGGGTTGCCAGATGCACGACATTATAATCTTGCATCTTCGGCACAAAGGTTTCGGGAGTGAACTCGTCATCTAAAAGAGTTGTCGTGTTTGGCACTGTTGCTGCCAAGTTTTCCACTTCCACACCAGCAAAGGGTAATCCTGTCAACTCAAACTGCCTGGAACCGACACTAAAGTGGTAACGCCCTTGGGTCAAACCCCCCGCTAAAACACGCAGTTGAGTTGGAGGTTGGGTATCGAGTTCATTCAGGGTCGCTGCTGTAATATTATTAATACTGAAACGCTCTACTAACCACTGGTTGCCATCATGTAAAGCTGCCAGAGGAATGTAACGTAATTGAGCATCGGGCGCATAAAGAATAGTTTTGGCTTGCGCCATTCTCAGGTCTGATTCAATGGGTTTAATCAGCCAGTTATAAAGCTGTTGTGCGGGAAGTTTGGCATCAGTATTGGGACTAGATAAAGCGCGACGGAATTCAACAATAGCGTGCTGCAACTCTTCTGAGTTAACAGCAACGGTTCGGTGAATGGGCGGTGAGTCTGGTGTCACGAGTACCAATTCCAGTCGATTGGGAAGAATTAGGGGATACAGCAAAACTGCATCTGACTGAAGGTTATCTCGCACGGTATTTAAATGAGTCAGGGGTAAATTTTGCTCTTGAGTGGTTTCAGTGAGCTGTTTTCTAACCGATTTAACCGTATCTGTGTGAATAAATTCGTTGAACCGTTGAACAATTTGTGATTGCCATTTTACCAGTTGGGCAATTTGCTGCTGTTCTTCAACCGTTCGCTGGGATTCGGGAATTTTCAATAACGCTGTGAGTTCTTTTCCAATTTGAATTTCGCGACCTTGACTGGCATTATTCTCTACTCTGACGGGTTCTGCTGGCGAAATTTCATTCACACCTGAGTCAGTGGATTGATGCCCTCGCCCGTTACTCAAGTAATTTTCTAGTTCTGTTACTTCAAGCAATTCTATTATCTGTCGAGCTTCGCTGACTTGATGTTGCTGAAGTAAGCGGTCAGCTTCTTGACGATAGGCACTGGCTGTTTTTTGATGAGGTAAGATGCTGGGATGTTTGTCAGAAACCTCTAGGAGTGTACGGCTGTGTACTCCGACAGAAGGTAAATTTACGGCAATGGGATGCATCTGAGCAAAGTATCGAGCCGTCTCGGTGAATGCTTTTAAAGGATTACTCAGTGCGAGTGCAGCTACTGTAGTAACTGTCAGAACTTCAGCAAGAGAATTTCTCTGGGAAACGGTGAGCTTCATCTTCAATAACTTGGGAAAGATGGCTGTATAGTTCTGACTATTCCAAAGAAATCAAGCTGCTGGGGACGCTGTGAAGTCAAGACTCACAGAAGAGTAGTTCAGCAACGATTCGATACACCTGTGTGAAAAATGCCCGAGACTGCCAGCAGTGATAGTGATCTCGAAAATCTTAATTTACTTAAACCTTGGCTTACAGTTTTTCTCATTTCACATTTATCGGTTGGCTTTTTCAGATTAATCGCATTGATGAATCGAATGCGAGGTGCTATTCCCGACACCTTATATTCAGAAGATTTCTTATTTACCTCTGCCTAGAGTAATATAAGAGCGATATATTGCTAGAGTTAAAGAATATGGACAATTATAATGAATCAAGCGGAGTTTACACAGGCATTGGCAGGGCTAACCCCTCGACAGGAAGAGGTGTTGGTCAAAATTTTGGTGGGTGAAAAAGATGCCGAAATTGCCAATCAACTGCATATCACTCAAGGGACAGTCAGAAAACACGTTGAAAATATCTGTAAAACCTTTGGTTTAAGTGATCTGCAAGATCCAGGCTTCAATCACCGTCCTGACTTGATTGCCCTCTTTGCCAAGTACAGACCGGATTTATTCAGTGGGGGAACTCAAACACATCCCAATCGTACCAAAATTTTACTCAGTTACTATCGCGGTACAAACCCAGACAAAAGCCTTGCTGATCAGTTAGAAGATACGTTACAAGCTTCCGGCTATGACATATTCGTTGCCAGCAACAGTCGGCGCATGGCAACCAACGGACTGCGACAAATATGTACCCAACTTAACCAATGTGATGGCGTATTGATACTGCTGTCAAAGGGAGTAGCGGGTAGTGAAATGGTGACGGAAGAGGTACGGCTAGCAAAAACTTTGCGCGATCGCACTCCAGAAGGTAAGCCTTGGATCGTACCCATTCTCATCAATTGTCCCATAAACTCACTCAACCACGACCTGCGCGGTTATCTACAAGGGATGCCCCAACAGGAGTGGCACTCAGCCGAGGATACTAGCGCGATCGCCCAAGCCGTCCTAGAATTACTTTCATCTGGGGTGAGTCGGGATAGTGCCTTTACACCTCTAAAAGGAACTGCGAAAATTGTGCGATCGCCCATTCCCGATACCCTCACCCTCAATAGTCCACCTCAACCGGTGGCAGAACCGGAGTTACCGAGGGGACAGGTTGAACTAGCCTCTGCCTTTTATGTAGTGCGATCAAGAATTGACAATCGCTGTTACGAAGAAATTGCCAAACCTGGTGCCTTGATTCGCATTAAAGCCCCCCGACAGATGGGCAAAACTTCATTGATGGCAAGAATTCTCCATCACGCCACAACGCTAAAGTACCGAACCGTACCTCTCAGCTTTCAGTTGGCAGATAGCAGCGTGTTTAACGATTTGGATCGATTTTTACAGTGGTTCTGTGCCGTCATCGCCCTAGAACTCCAGTTACCCGATCAGTTGGCTAAGTATTGGAACGGGGTTTTTGGTAGTAAAATTAGCTGTAAGTCTTATTTCGAGCGGTATTTGCTGACTAACGTTACTGAGCCTTTGGTGTTGGGGCTTGATGAAGTAGACCGAGTGTTTCAATATCCTGAACTTTCTTCTGATTTCTTTGGTTTGTTGCGGGCGTGGCACGAAGAATCAAAGAATCGGGAAATTTGGCGCAAACTCCGTTTAGTGGTGGTGCATTCGACAGAAGTTTACGTTCCAATGGATATTAATCAGTCACCTTTTAATGTCGGGCTACCGATTGAATTACCCGAATTTAATACAGAACAAATAGAAGAACTAGCAGCACGGCACGGATTGGCTTGGGGTGCCAGTGAGGTTGAACAACTGATGGCAATAGTAGGAGGTCATCCCTATCTGGTGCGACTAGCACTCTACCACATCGCCCGACAGGAAATGACACTGGAGCAATTATTAGAAACAGCACCCACTGATTCGGGACTCTACAGCGACCATTTACGGCGACATTTATGGATGCTATCCCAGCAACCTACCTTAGCGGCTGCGTTTAATAAAGTGGTAATAGCAGAAAAACCTGTACAATTAGAACCAATTCATGGGTTTAAGTTGTACAGCTTGGGGCTAGTCAATCTTCAGGGTAATGAAGTAACACTTCGCTGCGATTTGTATCGTCAGTATTTCCGCATTCGTTCAGGGAATTTTATATCTTCATCGTCTTAGATTATAGTGTTAAAACTTCTGAAAATACTGATTTAAAGCGTTAAAATGACAAAAGATACCGATTGTGCCAATGTAATCGAGACAATTGGTGGTGCGATTGTCTGTTATCGTTAAGCAAAAGCATTAAACGTAGGATTGAGGCGTGCCGTACTTAATTCGCGAACCCGATACTTCCAACCAACGGATTTACGAACTGGGATTCGGCGTCAACAAGATTGGACGCGAGAAGGATAATCTTATTGCGGTACTCGATGGCAGTCTTTCCCGCCATCACGCTGAGATCAGCATAACTGGCGATCGCATTATCCTTAATGATAAGCAAAGTCTCAACGGCACCTTTGTCAATAAAAAACGAATTAATCGCTGCCAACTCAAATACGGGGACTTCATTGAGTTTGGCAACGTTGTTTTCCAGTTGGTTCACACGATTAAACCCGCTCCACCGACATTGCTTGAGAATCAAGCCTCAGCACTTTCCATCGTCAGGCGAGTCAAACCCGAAGTTACCCGCATCACGAGGTATAGTTCCCCCTATCCTGATAACCTCGGCAACTCTATCCTCATCCTCCAGCAACCCGACGCGCAACAGCGGGCAATGGATAAGCTGGAAATTTTACTGGAAGTGAGCAGGCAGCTTGCCGTCCCCATGAAACCCGAGCAACTGTTAGGAAAAATTCTAGATTTGCTGTTTAAGATTATGCGGGTAGACCGAGCCGCTATTCTCTTAATCAACGAAACAACGGGGCACTTTGAGTGCAAAGCCGTCAAATCCCAGCCTAAAATTCCGGCTGACTATACATTCTACAGCCAAAAAATTGTTGAATTCGTTCGCGATAAGAAAGATGCTATTTTATCTGACGATGCCTATTTAGACTATAAATCCGAATCCATTGTCAGAGAAGGAATTCATGCGGCAATGTGTGTCCCTTTAAAAAGTCGAGAGGCAATTATTGGGGTGCTATATGTCGATAATTTATCCCTCTCCGCCATTTATTCAGACGAAGATTTGGAGTTTCTCACCTGTCTAACGAACCAAGCGGCAATCGCCCTTGACAATTCCCAACTTTTCATCAAGATGCAAGCGGAGGCTGTGCTGCGGAATAAACTAGAGCATTTCTTTCCCCAAGCCGTCAGTCGCAAGCTTCGGGAAGAGGGAAAGTTAGAGATTGTCGATACAGAAGTCACGGCATTATTTTCTGATATCAGCGGCTTTACCCAAATGTCCTCTACAATGAAACCACGCCAGGTGATTGAAATGCTCAATGAGTATTTTAAAGTCATGGTAGAGGAGATTGTTTTTCCCTATGAAGGCACTCTTGAAAAATATATCGGAGATGCTTTATTAGCAGTTTGGGGTGCGCCTTACCAGCAGGCGGATGATGCTAACCGTGCTGTCCGAGCGGCTATTGAGATGCAGTGGGCGGTACGTCGTTTAAATCAGGAATGGGTTAAACGTTACCAACAACCTTTGCAAATTCATATTGGACTTAATACGGGAAAAGTGGCAGCCGGTAATATTGGTTCGGGAAAACTCATTCAATATGCCACGATTGGCGATACGACAAATGTCACGAGTCGAATTTGCAGCGCAGCGCAGGCTGGTCAAATTCTGATTTCTGAAAGTACGGTTGATAAATTGAGTGAGCCAACAGTCCCTCTTAAAAAAATGAATCCGGTTCAGGTGAAAGGGAAGGAACACCCGTTACAGCTTTACCGCGTCCTCTGGGGTCAAGTGAAGCCAAACCCATAGGCATTTGAGCGATCGCACAATCAAAAATAAAAACTCATGGTTTACTTAATTTAGCGGAAGCAGTTGCGATCGCTTCAGCCAGATGGCATAAAATTCTGTGCAAATATAAATTTTTGTAAAAAAAACGAGCCTTTGCCGTAAAGTTCTCCTCCGATGCCTGAGACAGAAATAACAGCCAATTGCACAGAATCACGCAAATGAAACGGACGAGGATTAAGGTTTTAACAACCAACAACCTTGAAATATCGGGAGAAGTCACTCTTTTTACACCTGTGAGCAGCGATCGCTCCAAACTTTCAGATCTGCTCAACGGTTCTCGAAATTGTATTGTTCTGACTGATGTAGAAGTGAATGAAAACGGGCGGCAACCTGTTAAGATGCCCTTTCTCTACCTTAACAAGCCTGCGATCGCTCTTTTGTCTGAGGCAACGTAACTCAAGAAAGAAGCCACTAAGATAACGTTGCTGTCTGAATGAGGTGTTGGGACTTGTCCAAACCTGCTCCACTCATACTACACTCATTGCAGGAAATTATGAAAGACATCTCATGCCAACTCTTAAGAGAGGCAACCAGCCAAGTATTCGTTTCAAGAAAACCTCAATAACCATTTTTGGTTTCCTTCGCAACCCTAACGTTCTACTCGGCGTTCTGCTCTCTATCAGCATCATCACCAGCAGAACCCTAGCGCAAGATGCCCCCATCTATAGCCAAAAGGATATCTTTCATCCTGTTATCGCTCAAAATGGCATGGTTGCTTCTCAAGAAAGCTATGCCACTAAAGCAGGTTTAGAGGTGTTACAAGAAGGAGGCAATGCTATTGATGCGGCTGTAACTATTGGATTTACACTAGCTGTAACTTTACCGGAAGCAGGCAATATCGGCGGTGGTGGTTTTATGCTGGTGCATTTGGCACAAGAAAACCAAACGATTGCTCTTGATTATCGAGAAAAAGCACCCAAAGCGGCAACCCGCAATATGTTTTTGAATGAAGCTGGTGAAGTTGACTCTGAAAAATCTCAAAATAGTTATTTAGCCGTTGGCGTTCCTGGCACTGTAGCTGGCTTGACAATGGCACTGGAGAAATATGGCACAATTTCTCTCGAACGCGCCTTGCAACCTGCTATTGAATTGGCAGAAAACGGAATGCAAGTTTCTGAATTTTTGCACAATTCTTTAGTGGCTGTCAAAGACTCTATGCAAGTCTCTCCTGCCAGTATGGAAATTTTTTACAAACCTGGAGTAATTCCCTATGAAGTGGGGGAAATTATACTCCAAAAGGACTTAGCTAGAAGTTTAAGACAGCTTACTCAAGACGGTGCAAAGGCATTTTACCAAGGTGCGATCGCAGATGCCATTGTTGCAGATATGGCAGCCAACGGTGGTTTAATTACGAAAGAGGATTTAGCGGACTACAAACCTGTCATCCGAGAACCCATTCGAGGAACCTATCGAGGATATGAAATTTATTCGATGCCGCCTCCGAGTTCCGGTGGTGTTCATCTGATACAAATGTTAAATATCTTAGAAGGATTTCCGATTGGCGAACTCGGGCATAATACGGCAGAAACCATTCATATAATGGCAGAAACGATGAAGTTAGCCTATGCTGATCGTTCTAAATATTTGGGCGATCCTGATTTTGTCGATGTACCGGTGGCTGGCTTAACGTCAAAGCTCTATGCTAATCAACTCCGCCGCCAAATCAATCGTGAGCAGGCAACACCTAGCCAAAAGATTGCACCCGGAAATCCAAATGTATTCACCGAAAGTAACAACACCACTCATTATTCGGTTATGGATAAAGAGGGAAATCTTGTTGCTAATACTTACACCTTAAACTTCAGTTATGGCAGTAAATTAACAGTACCTGGAACAGGGATTTTACTTAATAATGAAATGGATGACTTCTCAGCTAAACCCGGAGTTCCTAACGCCTTTGGATTAATTGGTGGAGAATTTAATGCCGTTGAACCGGAAAAACGAATGCTGAGTTCAATGACACCCACTATTGTATTAAAACAAGGAAATCCTTTTTTAGTTACTGGGAGTCCGGGGGGGAGTCGAATTATCACGGCAGTTTTACAGCTTATCTTAAATGTTATCGATCACAATATGAATATTGCTGAAGCCACTAATGCGGTTCGTGTACATCATCAATGGCTTCCTGATGAGTTGATGATTGAACAGAGTTTGAATGGGGATACAACTCGCTTGTTAAAGGAGAAAGGACATCAGATTACTGTCGTCGATGCGATGGGAAGTACGCAAAGTATCCTGTTTGTTGATAATACGTTGCAAGGTGCATCCGATCCGAGGCGTCTTGGTGCTTTAACATTGGGATACTGATTGCCGAAAAATTAAGCTGGCACAGCCGAGAAGGATAATCATCTGGAAGCGAAAAGGAACTCCCAAAGCAGTCATCTAGTACAGTGCGGCGGAAATCAAGCTACCATTCAGAATCCATGAAACGCTTGTATTATAAGAATTTTGAATTTTGAATTCCGCGTAGCGGTACTAGTCTGATTGTTTGGGTTTGACAACAACTGGCGATCGTCCTCGTGCAATCAACGCTATTCTTTTTTCGTGAGGCTGTAAGATACACACCTGATTGTTACCAAGCTGAAATACAATAAAATCTCCGTCGAGGTGAGTTGCATTACTCACATTCCAAAATACAAAAGGTGTCTCAAGGGCAAATCCGAATCTTAACTTTTCTGGCTCGTTATAACCCATAATTCCTCCCGCCGCCCAAACGAAAGTCTCATAGTCCCAATTGGTATTTTCAGTCAGTTTGGGAACTGCTCCGAAAGGATAAGGGACACAATTATACCGTTCGGGCGGTTCAGGTATCGAGGCAAGAGATGCCAAATCGGAGAGGATGACTTTGGCATTAACAACAAGATCAAACTTCTCTTCTTCATTTTTGCAGATAGAGAGTCTATCATTCCTATCTGTAGCAATTACATCTTTTATACTCTCTTGATTCTTGCCGTCCAGGTTTGACTGAACCACTTGCTTACCGTCAGAGGTAATGAAGTACAGCCTATAGTCCTTGCTCGGTTGTAGTTGCTCGGCTGAAACCACATCAAGCTGAGTCAACAAACTAGTCTGGCTGTTCAGCCCATACCAGCCGAATAACAGGAGGTAACTGATGCCATGAATAAGAAGTGTAGCTTTGAGAGCTTTTTGGACTGCTTTTTGTTGTTTCCGAAGTAGGAACCAAAAGAATGGGTATTCGATGAATAATGTCAGTATAAAGGCGATTCCGACAAAGAGCCAAAGCCAAACATAGACATTTTCAATAGTAATCGTTGAGATATGGGATAGTCGATCTAGTATCAGTACCATTCCCAACCAAGCGGAGGCGTAGTTGGCGAGAACGAGTACATTGACTGATTTCGATCGGGGTGTGTTAAATAATCTTGAAAGTAGGAGTCCTTCTATAGTACCAATAACCGCATTGCCAATAAAAAGGTGTCCAAATCCAGTCCACATCAACGGTGTTCCCGCATTGGCAAGGACGGGAGTCGGTAAGAGGGCGATCGTAAAAGCCAGAATCGCAACAAGCTTCTTGTTTATTTTCATTTATACTGACTTCTGCCTTTTCAACTATCGTAGTTGATAGACACAAATAAGTACCAGCCTCCAGTTTTTGGGGCTGGATTTTTATACATTTCCATTAATTCCTTTTGTCAAGCCTATTCAAAAGGTCTCATTTCCAGTTGGCTCTTGGTAGACAAAATCTTGCTTCTGATGGCGATAGGAGGCGACAACAGGGTAAACAATACCGCGTAGTCGATTTATGCACCCAACAGGACGATGGACTGCTAGACCATTCCAAGGAGAAAATCGCAGGTTTTCACAGAAATCGTATTGTTTTTCAAAATTAATGATCTGATGCTTGACGGTGAGACGACCTACTGTGAAGAAAGGTGATTCCTTTTCCTTCCAGAGAATCGTGGCATCCTCGATCGACATCTTTGGGCTGGTTTGGAACTGAATGCCAAAGTCCCAACAGTATTGGGCATCAGGTTTTGCCAGAGATTGAATTATGTCATCCCGGTAGTAATTGTCCGGTTGACTGGGATCTAAGCCAAGTGCTTTGGCGCGATTGAAGAAGGGAAGTTTAGGAATTCCAGGTCGAGACTGGAATGGAATTTTGTTGTGTGGAGGTTGGCTTGAAACTGGAGTAAACGCATATTTAATTACAGCAGGATATTCGACAGGAACTAGACCAGTCTTCGAGGCATCAAAATCGGGGTTGAGTCCTAAAGCAGAGGCTGAACTGCTCCAATATTCTTGTGTTAGTAAACTTTTCGGAACCTGGCTCGTACCCTTAAGGAGCGCTAAGAACTGCCTGGGATGTTGATAAAGCCACTTCTTTGTTGCCTCCTTTGATTCAACAACGGCAGAAAAAAAGCCGTAGTAGTCTCTGATGGTTTTAACAAAGAAAAACGCTGAATTATGAACAATAATGTCCTGGGTTTTCGACTCATAGCTTTGCACAAGTCGTTCCCCTTCAACCCTCATCACTTTCACTGCCATTGAGCGAGTGTCTGGCTCGTAATCATTTTTTATTTGGAAGGCTCCGTTGGCAAATCGCAGCCAAACAGGATATTGTTTGGGTAAGGAGAGCAAGCCTTGCTTAAAGGAAATAGAATTAAGCTGCGAATATGTCAACGAGGTGCGTTTCTTCAATTCGCTTTTAATCGCTTCCTCATCAAAGTCAAATATTTCGAGAATTCCTTTAACAGCAGCGTGGCTTTTGGTATGGGTATCTCGCAGCGCCCGCTCCTTGTCCTTATACAGATTATCCATGCGGGTCTTGACTTGCTCGACCAGGAGATCGTAGTATTTGCGTTCATCCTGTTCGGGATACTCTGTAAATAACTTCTGGCTCATATTTACCTTCTTTCGTCGCCGTACAGCTTGTTCATTAGACTTCTAGCTTTTTTTGCTACAAGATAGTATTTGCCTTCCTCAATGCGTGAGGGTGCAGATATCTTTGCACCCCTAATTACCTTGAGCCTTAGTTGTCAGTTACAACTTGATGATTGAAAGTGACTTTGTACTTGCGATCGCCGGGAGGGACATTACGATTCACTAAATCAGAGACAGTTTTGGTATTTTGAATAATTTCCCAACCAACGGGAGAAAAAGTGTCCTTATTAAATATCTTAGGTGATAACAAAGGATTAGTTAATGCTTGGGAGAAAGCATCAATGCCAATTAACCGTGCAACTAGAGGCGGAATTGCTGAATTTTCTCGCACATCTTCGGCGTACAATCCAACAAAAAATTCAATCTTATCAACATGACCATACAATTCTTTTAACTTCTGTTGAGCATATTCATCACCCGTAATTTGATTGAAATCAGTTACCCTTGGAAAACCACACATTTCGCGGTAATCATTATAGCTGGCTAATTGCGCCTGCCGTCCTAGTTTAACACTGGCTAGTTCAGTAACATCAATAAATGTGTAGGGTGTTCCTGCGATCGGAAAATCAGGCGTATTAAACAAACCAATTCTGGTGCCCGGTTGGGAACAAGTCTCTTCCATCAATGCGCCCAACCCTTTATCAATTAACATTTGATTATTCCAAAGGGAATCATACATGGGTGTTTTTTCGCCGTCATAAATAAAGGTTTCAGGAATTGCACTATGCCAGCGATAGACAAGACTAAATTCAAGAGCCATCCAATTTTCTCGATACCAGCTTTCCTTGGCAAAAGCTTCAGGATCGGCAAAGAATTTAAAGTTATAGGGTGTAATGTGGAAAATATACTCTTCCATAATGATATTTAGAACAATCACCATGAGAATATTTCTCGCGGTTTGGAAGAGCCTCTCATCGTCCCATTGCGGATAGTTTTTTGACAGGATATCACAAATCTGATTGTGTTCCCTGATGCATAAAGTGTTGAGCATGACATAGCCAATTTGGACGTTTGCCCGTTCAACTCCCATTGCAAAGAGCTTGGCTTTCTTTTCGGGGGGTTGTCTTTTCTCATCATTAAGGGGTGCATGAAGACCCTCAAATTGAGGATCGACAATACCCTGCTCAGGATCGGCATAATAAAAGAGCGGATATTCTTCTTCTACGCCATCTTTGCGCTTGAGTTTCTGGGTTTTAAATTTACCGTCTTTGAAAGCTCTGATAAGATTTGTCTGTTTACGGGTCAACCCGTAAACATTACACATATCAATTTGATGATTGGAGGTATTTTTGAATCGGTTTTCCTGATCAATCCGCAGAAAACTATCCGTAAACCATTGCACCCAATAGGGAAAAAGCAGAGTCGATTTTGGCGAATAAATTGTTTTTCCGTCTCTTTTTTGGAATAAAACCTTTAAATCTTCGATTTTCGGCAAATTCTCATCTTTGTTAAATTCCGGGTCTGGAGGTAAATGTCGTCCAGTATAAGTTCGGTCTGTAAGTGAATCCCAAGAGATATAGGTATCAGTTTTCTTGGGAATGTTTGTCCCTGGAATGCAGGGGTCTAGAGTCATTAAGCTATGGGGAAGGGGTCGAGTCGGAATTTTATAAATGATACTATTCAGAAAAAACTTGTTGAGTTTACGTTTCAGAGGCTCATAACTTTGAACTAAATCCCAAATTGGTTTGAAATGGCTCAACGTATAAGTTAAAGCTTTGTTGCTGAATCCATCTTTAGAGGTATCTCTTACCATGATTGCTTTTCCTTTTGATTCTTGTAGATTAGCTCGCTTGCTTGTATTCTCTTCTGAGATATTGATGAAGTTTTCTCAGTTCTCTACATTTTTAATTAGTTTGGAGAGAACCTTTTCTAGATTATTTGGGCGGTAGTCCTTTCAGCTTTTCAAAACAACTTTAAGCTTTTTGTCACCACCTTAATTTTGCTTTTATAGCCTGTCTCTAAAGATATAAATATTTTCCAGCCATTTTGCTGACTTTCTGTGGTGTAGATGATATTTATTAAAAAAAGTAATATAACTAAACCTAAGTTAACAATTAGTTGAATTACAAGAAAGACTTTGCTGTACTCAACTTTGATGTCAATAACATCAGAACGCTGATCAATATTTGATGTCATATCCATCGGCGTGGGGAGCAGGGGAGCTAGGGAGAAGAGTAACACCTCAAAAATCTCCGTGTCTCCGTGTCTCCCCCTCTCACCCCTATAACCTCTCACCTCTCACCTGTTCACCCCTGAGTTTTGTAAAGATTTGGCAAAGTTATGCCAAAAGTAGGGATAACTACTACTGCCACCTTCTTCAGAAACGTCTAGTCTTGAATAGAATATTCATACATCCACGGCTAAAGGGTTCTGGTGCTAAAAGTTTCGACATCGGTTGCTCGGGATCAATGCTCTAGCTCTTTTGAGCAGTATGCCAAGATGGACGCTTCTATACTGGTAGTGGGAAGTCAGCAGTTTCTGGGAATTTTTCTAGACCAGATTCGCACGATTACGTTCGGTACGGTTGAGGCGTCTTCTAATCTTGATGATGTCTTATCCGTGGTTCAGGCTAAACAACCTGCTATTTTGATTGTGCAAGCCACACAGCCGGGTAGCTTAGAACTGTGTCATCAAATTAAAGAACAGCTCCATTTGGGCTGGATCTATTGCATTTTTGTGAATGATAAGTCTGAAACGCCCTGCGATGGGATAGTATCAGACTTGCGTCGGGAGTGGGCGGTTCGTGCCGACGCCTTAGAAGGTGGTGCCGATGCGTACTTAGAGTTGACTTCAGCAAGTACGGGAGATCCAGTCACAGCCTTGGCAGAATATCGATTGCTGAAGGCACAACTTCAGGCAGGTTTCCGAAGCGTTCAGTTCTATCAAAAACTACAGCAAACGAATGATTTGCTCTCTACCATGGCACTAGCCGACCCCTTGACAGAACTGAGCAATCGCCGCGCCATGGAGTGGGAGTTACCCCGACAAATTCAAAATGCGCGAACCCATTCAAGTACGGTGAGCGTTATTATGCTGGATGTGGACTATTTCAAAGCCGTCAATGACAACCACGGGCATCAGGTGGGCGACCGCGTTCTCCAGTTGCTGGCAGGTCGATTAAAAAACAACCTGCGGCTTCAAGATACCCTATTTCGTTACGGGGGCGAAGAATTCTTAATCCTCCTCAATCAAACGAATGCTTGGGAAGCTCAAGTGGTCGCCCAACGACTGCGGCGTATCATCTGCGACCATCTCTTTCGCGTTGATGGTAAGTTAGCCCTAGAAGTTACAATCAGCTTAGGGCTTGCTTCTCTAAACGGTTCTGATGATTCTAAAGGCGAGAGTCTGGTGCGACGATCTGACTATAATCTGCGGCTCGCTAAATCCAGTGGTCGCAATCAGGTTTTCTGCGATGGAAATAAGATTTAGCTTGACTCGCCAGAAGCCTGACAATGTTCCTGAATAAGCTTATAGCACTCTGTCACAGGTGTTCGTTTTTCCATCGCTGTCACGAGTGCTTCGTAGGCAGTCCAGTTGTTCTGAAGGAGCGTTTGTGCTTGTAAGGTTGCCCAACGTTCTTTGAGCGTAGACTCGCTGGCAGGACGCCCCAGTGCGGTTAGGGCTTCTCTGAGTTTCTGGCGGTCGTCCAAACCTCCCTCTGTCGTGTCGTAGATTAATGTTTCGGCAGCAATTCCAGCCATCCAAACAGTACAGAATCGGTTTAATGTTAACTGCATTTCGGTAATCGCCAAGGGATTTGGGGACAGTTGTTGAGTATCGAAGGTGACTCCTCCTAATCCCGGTTGTCCTTGTTTTAAGGCTTCCCATGCAGTTAGGGTATAGCCTGTGACTGGAATACCCAACAGATAAGCGATCAGAAAGTGACCAGCTTCATGGCGGAGGATGCGATCGCGATAGTCGCTCCGAGTCCTCGATAGCCAGTCTAACAGCAAGGTAACGCCTTTACCTTGGAAACCTAAGTTGTCTAGAGTGGCAAGACCTAAAATGCTAAATGTGGCTGCGGCAGGGATAGCGGGAGGGATGTTGAAGATGGGTCCGAGGAGTGCCGAGATCGTCACGGTGAAGATACCGATGGCTATTAAATTTAGGGAAGTTTGCTGCATGGTTTAGAGGAGTCAGGGAACAGGAGACAGAAGTCAGGGAGTGGATACTATTCCCAGACTCCATCGCTCTTTCATAAATGTATCAAAACGCAACAATTAGGCACTGCTCCCCCTGCCCTTGTAACACCCATCTCTAAACAGAAGCGTCTAGCAAAACAGGAAAATTCCGCTCCCCAGCTCCCCAGCTCCCCAGC
>NZ_JADEWY010000031.1 GCF_015207375.1 Coleofasciculus sp. LEGE 07092
GGAGCTGGGAGAGCAGTGATGTGCGCTCGAAAGCTAATTGACAGCGTAAATCCGCTAGTGAACTCAATACAACAAAGGACAAATGGCTAATGACACATCGCTTAACGGCATTGGCGATTTAACATTAGAGGCAGGGGAATCGAATTTACTCCTGCGCCACTCTACGTTATTATCCAAGGATTCCGCCGTGACTTCTCACAAGGATCTTCAATCTCTGATTGCTGATATCGATCACATCGTCGCCAAGATTGGCTCTCGCCTGCCTTTCTCTAAGTCAAGTGATGGGGCGCAAGAGCGCCAAATTCTGGAGCGAATTCGCAGCTATATAACGTCTCAGCAGCAGAAATCGCCCCCTGCCCTGCCAACTCAGCAGTCAGCCATCGAGCAAATTGTGCAAGGCGTTTCTCACGAAATCGAGGCTCTACGCGCTGATTTAAAGGAACCCTTACAGACAGAACTGGCAGGGTTGCGCCAGCAGCAAGAGTCTTTGATTCGAGAAATCGAGCAACTAGAGGGCAGGAGACGGCAACTACAGGATACCCTTGCCCAGCAAGAAGCGGCACAAACCCAAAAAATTTCAGAATTAATTAACAATTCCACCGAAAGCTTAACCCAGCAGCTTACTCAAGTTTTGGTGAATTTGGAAGCCCAACTATTAAGTGGTAAATCCCCAACGGCAGCAAAATCCACTACTATTTCTGAAATCCTGCCCCCCCAAGAGCGGTTGGAACAATTCCGGCAGTTGCAAAGGGAGTCTGATCATATGCTAACCACTCTTGATGCCAATCAACGGGCGATCTTTGAGACACTCCAGCGCAACCTTTACAGCTATGAGGAATCGTTGTCTCAGGGACTAGAAACGATGCATCGGTTGAGCCTGCAAGGGGAGATGCTGTTTACAGCCCTAGTGAATCGTCTAGCCCAACAGTTGGGACGAGAAACTTCAACGCGGTTGCAATCTTCAACCCCATTGTCTGAAGTGGTGCTTCACTCCCCCCAAACGACGAGTCAACCCTCACCCCCAAATCAGCTACTCGGTGAAGGTTGGACAGAAACAGAGCCAACATCTTATCCAGTCGCCGATGTATCGAGCGTGGTGTCGCTCAATCTGACGCCGCAGCTAAACCCCTTATCCGAGCAACAAGGACTGCTACAGCCCCCCTTCTCGGTAAATACAGCCGGAATTGGCAATGTCACAGGAACCCTGCATACTAGTGCCGAGGCAGCCCTTAACGAGAGTTTTGGGGAAACTACTGAGTCCCAAGATTGGGAAGCGATTGAAGGACTTGATACAGAACCCTTCAAGGAAAGCGATCGCATTGATACCTTCATCCAGCTAGATGTTGATACTTTAAAATCACTCCCAGAGCCTGAAGATTTATATACAACAAATATTGAAGAAAGTCAAGAATTTGATTTCCTAGAAGATTTGGACAATGAGACATCAATTGAAGCCCCACCCTCTTCAGCAGAACCGATAAACACCTCTGAATCCAACAGATTGGCAGAATCGGAGGCAGTCACAGAACAGCAGTTGAACACTCAAAGCTACCGCCAAGACATTGAAGATTTATATCAAAGTCTTTTCGGTACAGATTTGTCCTTTGATGCAGTCAAGGCAGATGAATTGAGTGTCCCAGGTGAGGCGGCTGCGCCAACCTCAGAACCACCAACAGGGGTTACTGATGTTCAACCCCCAAGGGAAAACCAACCGACTTGTAGCGACTCGACGCCTTTAGTCCTTGTAGAAGAGAATCTTTTTGAAGGATTGGTCGATCCAGCTACCGAACCGGCTGAGGCAGAATCGAGCATCCAAACGGAAGGACATTTGCCCATGTCATGGGAGAATCTATTGTTTGAAGATGCCGTAGCTCGTACTTCTCAGGAGACAGATGTGGCAGAAGGTCAGGTGTCAGAGGCAATCTCCCCACCGACCCATGCAGAGACTTCAGACAACGTTGACACGATCGCTACCTTAACCGATTTGTTAGACGAGATGGGGTTGAGTTACTCTCTACTGGAAACAGCAACTTCCGTAACTCCTATGCCTAGAGAAGAGGAATGGTCGGGAGAGGAAATACCTGAGATAGACCCCCACCTTGATAGGGTGGACGAGCGCTACATTCCCGCTTCACCTGATGAAGATTTGCTGGCACAGGATGATGAATTTACCAGTTATGCCGACCGGGAAATTCAGCTCAATCGAGATACCCTACAGCAACTCAGCAAAGACCTCTACAGCTTTGAAGAATTTGAGCATGAGGAAGTTTCTCCTCAAGAGCAACAGCCAAAACGCGAGAGTAACCCTGTAACCCCTGCACCAATACCCAAGCCGGATTTAGTACCTCCACCACTATTTCCCATGTCAGAAGAGTTACTGGCAGAAGATTGGGAAGAATTTGCACTCCACGATTTCTCAGACGAGGATTTACCCTTTTCTAGCTGGGAGAAGGTCGCAATTGATGAGTTATCCGTTAACAATTTCGATGATGTTGCCAATGAGGAAGAAGAAACAGCTCTGCCAGCACCTGAACCCGTTGAGTCAGCATTGGTAGCAGATGAGGAGCCAGAAAATGAAGTTGAGGATACTGGTGAAATAGATGCCATCAGTCCACGGGGGGATGATAATTTATCGAATCGTGAGCAAAACGAGGGTCAGAATGAGAACATCACAGGTGTAGAATAAAAAATTCTCATTACCACCTTTACCTCAATGCCTCCACAATCTGCTCGACCAGAGGCAGATACCAGTAACGCCCTCTGGTATTTGGGAATCGATTTCGGAACGACTGGTGTTTCGGCTGTCCTTCTGAATCAAGTTACGGGTCAGCAGTACCCGATTTACTGGCAGAATAACTTGCAAAGGGTGAACGACTCCTTCGCAAAACCTCGTTTTGGGGAGACTCTGTTTCGCTTACCGGCTATAACTTATTCAGGTCTTGGGGTAAAACGGCTTTTTGTTGAACCCCCAGGGGCATCCGTGGCGATTGGTTCCCTGGCATCTCTCTTGGCAAAAGAACCGGGAATCTACTTACAGAATTTCAAACCCTATTTGCAGGTTGGAATTCCCTACTACTGTCCCCAGCGTCATGAGTGGGAACCTACCTTGCAGTTGCCAGGTCAGCAACTTGTTTCTCTGTACTGGGTAAGGTGGTCTATTCAGGCTATTTTAGCGACTCTCACACCAGAGAGTACCTTACCAGATGTAGCGATCGCAGTGGCAGGGGTAGGTCTAGATTCGGAAACCCTGGGTAGTGCCTTAGGGCAACTGGCGGGAGTGATTTTAAATTGTCCGGTCGATGGGAGTGATACTTATCAGCTCAACCTCCGGGAAGCGGTTATTGCCGCTAAGTTGGTGCCGGAAATTAAACAAATTGTTTTCGTTGAAGATGCGATTGCCACTATTTTGGCAGGATTACCCAGGTTTAAGGGACAAGACACTGGCAGAATAGAAAACCCAGAGACTGGCAACCGACCTTCACCTTGGTATCCTCAGCGTGGCAGTACTTTGGCAATTAATGCCGGAGCAACGACTACAGAACTAGGTGTCGTGAATTTGCCCCATAACCTTCAAGGTTTGACCTACAACAACTTTACGTTACATGGCTGGTCTTATGGAGGTCAGGCTATCGATCAGGATATTTTCTGGCAGTTGTTGTATCCCCAATTGTCTGAGACGCAACGTCAGAAGTTGTCCCTTGAACCTGATTTAGAAGTTCCGGAACCCGGTCACTCTGACGAGCTAAAACGCAATCGCGCTGCTTTCTTGTTGCAGAGTTCGGATTTTGGAGAGGCACTGCTCAAAGCTTGTGGCTATTTGAAGCTAATTTTACAACACAAAGAGGAATTTACTTTAGAGCTGGGACGCGATCGCTGGACGGTGAAGCGTCGGGATTTAGAGACAAAGGTTATTTTCCCGTTTCTCGAGCAGCTCAACCAACAGCTCAACACGCTGCTGGCTAAAGCTGGATTATTGGCACAAGGAATCGTTCAACTTGTCTGTAGAGGCGGGAGTATGACTTTCCCCCAGGTACAGCACTGGCTACAGCAAAAATTTCCCAATGCCATTTTCATTGAAACTGTCGATTTACCTGAAGAGTGTTGGGTTGCGGCTGGACTGGCAACTGTACCTCTTTATCCCCAGGTTTTAAATTATCATCAGCAGCAATACAGTGATTATTTCCTACTGTTGGAACTCTTACGAGCTTTTACGAACAGCGGCGTTGAGTTTTCACTGCATACCTATAGTATTGGGGATATCCTACAGCGGTTAGAGCGGCGAGGTCTCAATACTAGCCCTTGTTACGAACGTCTTGTCAGACTTTTAGAAGGTCATTTACCTCCCGGTTTGATCCCAACGGTTGAGTATGGGAGTCTACTATCTCATGCATCGCAGGAAAATCTGCATTACTCTCGCATCGCTGCTGCTGAACTTTTTTCTATCGAGGGTGGGAGATTGCGCCCCAATCGTCAGCAGCACGAGTATTTGAATGAGTATATGGAGCTGGTTTTGTCAAGTATTTACCAAACGTTTGAAGAGCCATTGATTGTCAATTTCTCTCCATCAAGCTTTTGATTAGCTTGTCACCCCTTCAGCTTAGTTGGATGGGTTGGGAATGGCTTCTGGGGCAGTGTCTAACATGATTTGGTAGCGAATGCTGGGATTATTGGCTCGGAAGATTTGCAGATAGGCTTCTGCGTCACTGCGGCGGCGACAGCGAAGGATGATGGCGGTTTGTTTGTTAGCAAGGGGATGAATGATGCACCAGGGCTTGAGTTGGTCTTTGTAGGTCATAAGATGTTCTGGGTTATGGGTTGTTTTTTTTGGACAGCCATGTCTGTTGCGACGCGATGAGCTTCGATCGCTTTGGATTTTTTCATAGATATTTGATTAAGATGAGACACTGAAAAGGAAAGACCAGTCAGCCACGCCGTATCTAGACGGAACTGTTTCAGTCGGCTGGTCTTTTATGCTGTGTACCAACATGAACTTTAGCTGCTGTTGACTCTGACTGTCAAGAGCAAAAGTTCCGGAATTTAAGTTCTATAATGGCAGACTCAAACGAAAGAAAATCTGAATTAAGACTCCTCAGAGAAGCGGCTGAACTGACTCGAGCTGAACTGGGAAGGCGTATTGGAGTATCTGAACGCCAAATTTATGACTGGGAAAATGGGATTAAGCTGCCACGAATTGATAGAGCAGTGGCTCTGGCGCGTGAGTTAGGTGTTTCGCTTCAGACTGTCTGTAGTGCGATAGGCATTGATGTAACGGGTGTTCCCGATAAGGAAACATAGCTGCGATCACAATCGGAGAGCAATTGGTAAGGAATGAATGTTTTTGGCACTTTTGGAGTTTGGAGCGATCGCGCTATACTATAATACAATCATAATACAGATTGGTTGATCTTAACAATGCTTCCTCAACATAAAGACCTACTCCTCAAAGAAAAAGTCAAACTCTACAACAATATCGCCAAGCTTAACGACTGCGAGGGACGTTTACTAGCAGAACTTGAAGTTTATCCCACACCGCGTATTGTTTGGGAATTTGAAATCCTCGGTGAGATTCAATGCAATTTTCCTTATGGTGCTGGTTGGGGAATAGAGCCATTAGACTCCCTAATTGGACACTTATTTTCCATAAAGAAGCCAGTGTGCAGTGGTTCTTCTTCCAGTCTGGGACCACGAGAAGCCATAAGAGGATCAACTGCTGAGGCGGTTTACGGTGACATAGAAGCAGAAGCACACGTATTTACTTTCTATCTACCTAACACTCGCTTTCAGTCCACAAGTGTCTTCCAAGAGAGAATAAGAAAAAGTTCAAGAGAAACGAACAGTGATAGAGAAGTAGCATCAGAGGAAGGAGGACGGTATATAGAATCACATTTAGATGATATTTGGAGTATTCGCTTAGATATCCGTGCTGATGCACTAGCTTGGCTAGACCGAAAGAATCGCAATACAGGTACGCTCATCACTACCGTAGGAAGGCTTTACCAACCCAAATACAAGGTGAAAGAGCCTGAAACTTTTTCTGAGCTTCAGACTATGACACTCAAGAATGCTTTAGAGCGCCTTAAACACCTTAGCCGATTTTTGTCTTACGCCAACGGAGGCTATATTGGCCCTCTTTACATTGAGGGATACGAATATGCGAAGGAGCCATTAAGACAAACTTCTTGTGCGGTTTCTCTAGCATTTGAAACTACTCCACTCGAACAACTGTGTTCTTCATGGGTGACTGGAGAAAGCGACCTTAGAGTTTACATAAACTACTTACCTTGCTTCGAGCGAATGATGCAAAACCCATCATGGCAAGAGACTTTTGATTTTACACTTGCTCAGTATTTTCAGGCAACACGCCCCAGGACAATATGGCAAGTTATAGCAAGTGCTGCTGGTGCTGCCCTTGAACGATTAAGTTACACCATTCTTGTTGAAGAGGAAACTAATTCTACGATCAAAGCTGATTGTAAATTAATTTTTGATATAACACAAAAATCAGCAGCTATACAACGCTGGAATCTCGGTAAAAAACCAGGTCAGGAAAATATTAGTATAACTGGTAAACGTCTCAGATTGTTACTTGAACACATAGGCTTAACTCAGAGTAGAGGTTACAACGATATAGATGATGTTCCTTCTTTTCTTGAGGTGCGAAACGATGCAGTTCATCCAATAGTAGGCACCATGACACTTGAGCAACGCAAGAAGTTGATTAACCAAGCTATCCAGTGGATTGACGAAGTTTTGTTGTGGCGAATTGGTTATAGTGGCAAGTACCTTGACCGCATACAAAACCCAGGCATCTCTACAACTCCACGTTACGATCTGAGTTTACGTGTTCCAAGTTGGTAAGTTGACCCACCCCCAGTTTCCATTATTATCTCGCCTGAACTATCAACCATGAGTACCATTCAACTCGATATTCCAGAAGAAATATTAATCAGCCTCAAAGAAACACCCGAAACTATTGCCAGAGAACTCCAAATCTTAGCCGCCGTTAAACTCTTTGAACTCGGAAAACTTTCATCAGGACGTGCTGCTCAATTAGCCGGAATCTCACGAGTAGAATTCCTGATGCTACTAGGACGTTATCAGGTATCTCCCTTCTCTTTAACCACAGAGGAACTAGAATACGTCAAGGCAAGATCCCCGACTTGTTTAAGAAGTCGGGGATCTGAACCACCCCTCAAAAGTGCGATCGCTAATCACGCCAACAAATCATCAACCGCCACACTAAACCCCTCTAAAACCCTCTGACTCCTAACAACATCACCCCGATTAAACAAAATTTGCCGCTGTTCAGTAATAACCAAAACCCACTGACTCTCAGGAAACAGTAACCAAACTTCCTGACAACCCGATTGCAAATACTCTTTAACCTTAGTAAAAACCTCTTCCGCCCCATCAGTTGGCGAAATAACCTCAGCAATTAAGAGAAAACTTTGGGATAAAACCGTAAAATCGCCAAATTGTTCAACCAATTCTGGTGTCAGATAAGAAACATCAGGACGACGCCCCCGTTCCCCCGTCCAACAAGAGGCTTCAGTGTAAACATCTCCTCCCTGACCGCTGGAAGTCTTGTAATTTATCCAATAAGCAGCTAGTTTGGCTTGAATCCGACTATGTTTGGCTGTCATTCCCTGTTTCTCCACCAATTGCCCATCCACCCATTCCATATGTTCAGGGGGATTAAGTAAATAGTCGTCTACAGAGAAAACTTTAGAGTTAATTTTAGATTCATTTGAGGCAGCGATCGCACTCACCATAGCTATTCATTCTCCTTTGCCAGATTTACTCCCATTATCCGTACTTGGGGAAAGCAGATCGCACCTCATCTCACTTACCTCTCCAAAGTGCGATCGCTATTAGGACGATACGTTATCCGAAATCCACTGCAAATAAGACTCAGAACCCGCCACAATAGGCAGCGCAATAATTTCGGGGACTTCGTAAGAATGCAACTCCCGAATCTTCGCCGCCAACGCCTCCAATTGCGCTAAGTCTGTTTTAATGATCAGTTGCCACTCTTGCGCCAAATTCACCTTACCCTCCCAGGTGTAAATTGATCGGACAGGCTTTAGGTTGACACAAGCCGCCATTCGTGATTCAACTAACGCTTTAGCGATCGCTTCTCCCTCATTCTCAGAAGAAGCCGTTACCAGTACGACACCATAGCTAGGAATAGAATTGTTATCCATCACCGATCGCTCCGTCCCAACATCCCGTTGATTTTATCAACTACCCAGAAAAAACACACGAACTACTAAAATACAGAAGATTCACCCAAACCCGGTCAAACTTCAATTTCGCGATCGCTAGAAACCGACATGAATACAACACCGTGGGCGAGTCACCCCTTAGAAGGTGGAGTCAATCGAACCCTTTGTGCCCTACAACGGGGAATATCTATTTCCTTAATTACCACCTTTGATCTCAAAACCTGCGACGCAAAGGACACCGTTAAGGACATTCTCACACATCCTGACTTTCAACCCTTTGACTATATTCCTGTACGCGACCAAGATAATATCGTAGGAGTTTGGCAGCGTCCCCAATTTTCCCTGACCAAGGAAGTCTTAGGTGGAATTTCCATGGGCAAAGCGATGCAACCCCTTCACGAGTCAATCTTAATCTCCGCTAGTGCCAGTTTGATATCCTTTATCGAAGAAGCCGATAAGACACCCTTTCGCTTAGTACTCCACGGACACCGCATCATTGGAATTGTGACGATTAGCGATTTGCAGAAATTAGCAGTGCGTCCAGTGCTGTTTACCTTAATTACTGGCGTCGAACTCCTTTTAGCCGATTGGTTGCGACAGTACTATCCCGATGACAAAGATTGGATGGCAACCTTATCAGCAGAACGTTCAACTCTGATTGAGCAGCGATGGATTGATTCGAGAAGGAACAACACGGCAATCGACAAAATCAGCATTAGCGAATTTGGCGATAAGCGAGAGGCTGCCCTGAAACTGGGTGCCTTTGCCCGCAAGACTACTGCCAGAAAGCAACTCCAAGATGTGGAATGGTTGCGCCATGCCGTCATGCATTCCGGTGACTACGCCCTGACTCCCGAAAATGCCCAACGGGTTGCCTGTACCGTCCGCGCTGCCCAAGAACTGATTCAAGTTTTGCAAGATTCTTTAAAACGGGAAAAGGAAAGCCTTAGTTGAGTAATAAATCAGACTCTAAGATCAAATCCAAATCTGTCTCCGGGTAAACAACCACGACTTCTGCCGCCTTGCGTCCGCCCAAAATCCATCCCCCCAGCGCTCCTAATCCGGCACCCGCCAAGACTTCAATAAAATCAAGATCACCAAATATCTCCGATAGCACGGCAGCAGCGGCAGCACCAATCGCCGCATTCTTGAAAATGTTACCGACATCTGTACCTTCATCAATGGTTTCGGTTTCGGTAATGATCTCAGATGTGGCCTCGATTGGGAGTCGCCGATTGCTATTTTTGAGTATCAGTTCTTTGGCAATAAACTGAGTACCCCCCTCTACGGGTTTTAGTTCCCCTTCAACTTGACTGCCCACTGGAATGAGGATGGTTCCCGCCGAGGAGCGAATGTTCTTGGCTACAGTTAGCGTCACGGGTAAAGTTTCATTGGGTGTGACGACTATTTTCTCCGCCTCGTCGGAGCGAATGGGAATCACCGTTCCAGATGAAACCCTGACTCTTGTTGATTGCGGTGTAACCTGTGTGGGTTGTTGGGGAAAGAGTTGCGCCAAGAGGTGGGGTTGCAAAGTTGCCGTTGCTGGAGTCGCCAGCAGAATTGGGATAGCTGTCGTTGCTGTCATTCCCAGTGCTAGGAGTAAAGCTGTTCTAGACTGCCAGCGATTGGATATCACCATGGAAACTATACTCTCTTGAGGATACGCACTATGAATGTTTATGACTCAAAATGCTTCAAAATGTTCCCACGCTCAAACGGGGAAGATTTTCTATGAGGATACCGTAAATACTTATTTCAATTTTTCCAGAAATCTTCATACCTAATTTACACAGAGTTATTGCTATTGAAATTATCATTAAATGGATGACAGATTAAGGTTTTTTCTTATGGACGAAACAATTAGAATTAACTTTGTAAGTAGAAATAAATGGCATAAAATTATTCAAGGATTTCAATCTGAACAAATTGAGCAGATCTTAGAGGTTCGCTATCCAAATGGGACGGTAGCCGGAATAATCTGTGAATCGCAAGAAGGGCTGTTCTACCTCAACGGCAAGCCTGACGTTAACTATCGTTCTTTACAGGCAGCGGCAGAAGCCCTGATCAAATGCAAAGCCTCGGCTTGATAGGGTAAACTTTCTTGTTTATTAAGCTCAGATCACGACTAAACGTGTACAGGTTTAAAATTCTTAGGACGAATGATTAGTGTAGAGGCGTGCTGCGGCACGTCTTTACCCATAACTAAAGCACCAGAATAGAGTTCAAACCACCTCGGCGAAAACGTCTGCCAAGTCCGGATAGATGGCATTTAAGTAAGTAATTAACAGTAGATCTGCGTAATGGTAAAGGGCATCAAAATATGACTAGGTGCAAGCCAATGATTTTGAACAATCGTTATCAAGTAGTTCGGGTTCTTGGTAGCGGCGGCTTCGGTCAGACGTTCCTGGTAGAAGATACCTATATGCCGTCCAAACGTCTGTGTGTACTCAAGCTATTAAAACCCATTGCCGATGACATTGAGTATTACAGATCGGTTCAAGAACGATTCCAACGAGAAGCTGCTGTCTTAGAAGCACTCGGCGAGTCTAACGACCAGATTCCCAGTTTGTATGCCTACTTTGAAGAAAACGGACTTTTTTACCTCGTTCAGGAGTGGATTGAAGGACAAACTTTAGCCGATAAATTGCAAGTAGAAGGACGGTTGAGCGAAGGTGCAGTCAGGAAAATATTAATTGACATTTTACCTATTTTAGATTACGTTCATACCCAAAAAATTATTCATCGGGATATTAAACCTGACAATGTTATTCTGCGACAGAAAGATGGTAAACCCATTTTAATCGATTTCGGAGCTGTGAAAGAAGCCATGGGTACGCTGGAGAACTCCCAAGGTGAAATCACTCGCTCCATTGTTGCTGGTACGCTAGGATATATGTCCTCCGAACAAGCAACGGGAAGACCCGTTTATGCCAGCGACCTCTACAGTTTGGGAATGACAGCCATTCGCCTGCTAACGGGAAAATCCTTTCAAGATATTGAAACAGACTCCCGCACGGGCGAGATGTTCTGGCGTTCTCACGCTTCTAGGGTAAGTGATGAGTTTGCCGCTGTTATAGACAAGGCAACCCAAGGGCATCATCGCGATCGCTACACTACAGCGCGAGAGATGTTAGATGCTTTAGATGCGACTCCTTTTTCCCTGTCGTCTTTTGCACCTCCACCAACAGCTATCAGTCCTAGCAGTCCTACACAATTTCACGCCTCCCTAGCCGAGCGATCGCCTGATTTGGACATTGGCTTGAAGGACTTGATTGTTCTGACCTGTCGGTCGGTTGTATCCCGAATTCCTGCCTTCATGACTCGCTTCTCTCACACTCCGATTAAACCAGGGTTGTCGAATACGGACAAAACCTTACTCATTGGCGGAGCCATTATCTTTTTGGGATTAGTTGGATCGGTAGAAATCAAAGGCTTCGGAAAGTCCCCTGAAAAGCTAATTTCGCTTACAATCCAAAGCCGTATTTTAGAAATTAGCAGCCAGCTCGTTTCTAGCCTTGATGAAAATAAGTTGCTAGAAGAGAACAGCGACCCTTTGTTGATCCCAAGCGAAACAATTTTTTCCAAAAATGCCGCTCTAAAATTTTTTCAGCCGGGTAAAGATAAATATCAAAAGGGTGACTACGCTGGAGCTATCGAAGAATTCAATCAAGGGCTAGAAATTGATCCAGACCATGCTGAAGCTTACAACTTGCGGGGTCAAGCTCGACAATACTTAAACGACACACCAGCCGCAATTGAAGACTTCAAGCAAGCTGCATGGCTTGAGCCTCAAAATCCTGCTCCCTATAATAATTTAGGTAAAGCTCACGCTCAAGTTGGTGATTTATACGCAGCTATTGAAGATTTTAATGAAGCGATTCGCATTGATCCTAAAAATGTAGAAGCCTACAAAAATCGAGGTGATGTTCGTCTTAAAGCTGGAGATAAAGAAGGGGCAATTAAAGATTATGATCAAGCCCTACAGCTCGATCCGAACTATGCTGGAGCTTATAATAATCGAGGTGATGTCCGTTCTAAGTTAGGGGATACAGAAGGGGCAATTGATGATTATACTCGCACAATATTGCTCGATAATAACTCGGTCGTTGCTTATAAGAATCGCGCCAACCTCCACTTAAAACTAGGGGATAAGCAAAGTGCAGTGGAGGATTATAAAAAAGCCGCAGAGCTCTATATGAAGCAAGGAAAAACGGCTCAATATCAGGAGATACTCGAAAAATTAAAAAAACTGGAACAGGAGTTGAAAGTAGGGAATGGGGAGTAGGGAATCTCGGATTTTTCATCAACAGGTATAGCAGATGTCATTAGTACAGCAATGACTTTCAGCCAATATAACGATAGCATAAGAATTTCAAGCTTTATAAATCTTGCCCACCCTACCTAAAATCTGGTTTTTGAGAAGGGTGTAAGATCTTCAGTTGGCACATTGAACTTAACGGGTAAGGGTTTTCGGCATCTTGACGTGCATACAACATTGTTCGTTTATCCCCGGCTACCTACTTAGCGCCAGCCAGACAAAGCCCACTGTCTATGCACTCTTGCGTAACAATCAGACGCTTGTGGGCTATTCAACTCTTCGTGTAAGCTTTACCTTTTACAATCCTTATCCTCAACCAAGTAGGGTGGGGTAGTTGAACCTTGTGTAGAATTTCTCTAACCCAAGTTGTTTTATGCTTTCACAAATTGTACGCCCGTTAGTACACACCCAAATTCGTTTACTCGCCAACACTCGGGCAACACGCTCAACCCTAATTGCCACCATTGCCCGTTGGCTAGGTTACTTGGGAGTCCAGGCTGTTGTTACCCACCTGAGTGCTGAGTCTGACGAAATTCAGGTTTCTCTGACGGTGGGCAAGCCCGACTCCTGTGATGCTACAGACTGGCAGCAAATTATCAGCCATCTTCAACAGGACTCTTCTAAAACTCAAAATGGCTTACCAACCTATTTGGAAATCACCTCTCAGCAGCGGAGCAAGCTACAACGGCTATTGGCTTATATTATTCAAGTTGGAACCCCAGATAACCTTGTAGATTGGGAGACACTTTATCCGCAACTACAGGCGTTAGAGCTGGATGAGCCAATGATTTTGGGTATTCGAGCGGCATTAAAGGTGCCTCAGTCCCTCGACCGATTAGTGGAGGGAATCGACCCCGATCTGGCAGCAATTGCTCTGCCGTTTGCTGTCAGTATTGCTTGGATGGATCGGCGTGTCAACTCTCACGAAAACCGCGCTATATCCGCCTTATTCGAGGCAATGAAGTAATGATCGCCAGTCTACATGAGTGGTGAAATCCCCTATTCCCTGTTCCCCACCTTCTCTGAATGGATACAGAAATCATGGCAAGAGCAGAATTTCATTTCCTGGCAGAACTGAACTATTTTTTGCCACCAAATAAACGCCACGTCAGCTTCACCCATGTCTTTCATGTCTTTAAAGCTCGAACCTCGATCAAGGGTACAACTACTCAACCACCTCAATAATGGTGGAAAGTGCTGCAAGCTGCTTCGTATCCACCGCCCGCACACCTCTAGTCAATGCAATGGTGCTACGGGCATCACGGGTATTGCGATCCAAATCGCCTAACAAATCATCGATCACTTTTACGGGTTCATCCGCCTCTAGGGGCAAGGGGTCGCCCGATCGCGTTCCTCGGCTGCCAGCAATTTGTTGCAATCCCTTCAACGCATCCCGTAGAGACTGCTTACTGGCTACCACCAACAGCTCCATGAAACCCGATGGTCCTTGTACAATCAAGTGGAAATCATTTTCTGGATTATCACTTGATGGTGGCACAGTCAGAGTTTTTCCGGCTGCCACTCGTGCTGCTTCTTCAGGAGCATCCCAGTTGACAGGATAGAGTACGGCAATATCACCATTACTGCCAATCACCAACACACCAATATAAATATCCTCCTGTTCATTGTTCTGTACCTCAACTTTAATCTCTGTTCCCGGCGTCAGCGTAGTTTTGGAAACTGTTTTAGGTACAATTCCCGCTTGTTCGGCTGCCCGACTGCCTGTGCTAATAGGCAATCCCCTACTTCCTACAGGCTTAACATTCATCGTCACGTTTAAATCAGAGGTGTCACTGTTAAGTACGAGTCGCAAAATCCGACCTGCCAGCAACACTTTCAGCCGAGAGGGAACTCGCTTGACTGCCTCTGTGACTGACTCTCCAACGTTACCAAAGGAATCTGGAACTGGAGTCAACCCAGCCGTAAACAACCCCAAACTTCCCACGGGCGGCAAGTTTGTTAACCCTTGCTGTTGTGCCAACGTTAAATAATCCTCACTCATGCGCCCAAACAAATAATCCACGACGGATTGTTGGTTCATCGGCACCACTTCCACCCGACTAATTGACTGAAGTGCTGTACTTGCTGCTTGGGCGTCATTTCCTAGGGACGAGTCTACTCCCACCCGCAACTTGATATTTAGGGGAACACCCCGCACCTGCTCCCGCAAAAGAGTACCATCTTGAACAATAGCGCGTGTTCCCGGACGGATCGTACCGTATCCAATCAAGCCAGAGCGAGAGGTTTGCTCCACTTGCCCCTGGGGTTGTCCGTTGTCATTAATCAAGGTGAAAATCGCTCCCTCCTTGAATGCTTCTAAGCTTTGAGCCGATACTCCACCCAACCAAAACTCAATGTTGTTCCCATTAACGCTCCGTACTGCCGCTTCTGCTGCTGGGGCAGATGTTTCTAGAAAGTAGATCGGTTCCTGATCGCGATTGCTTCCTGGCTTAATCTCATAAAGGGGTTCTTGAACGATACCAGACGACTCCGCCACGTCTTTCGTTGTGCGAGCCAAATTAACAAAGACACTGGAAAGTGGCAGGCTGCTAGGCTGCTGCCAGAGATAGCGGGTTAGCAAATAGGTAAACGCTCCCGCATGAAAATCATCGAAGGGAGCATCCGTTGCCAATTGGTTGCGGTGCGCTGAACCAATCGCCACACCTTTAGCAACCCCCCGCTTTCGCATTTCCTGAAACTCTTCAGGAGAGAGGTTTAACGTTGAGAGCCACTGCTGTTGGTAATCAAATTCTGCCTGACTTGCTTCATCCTCTCCACCCCCCTGCCGTACAGGAACAGCTCGTAACAAATAATTACCGCGCAATCCACCCCCCGAATGGCAGCTATCCAACACCACTGTTACATCTTCTGTTTGTAGGGCTTGCATCCAGAGAAATAGCGTCCGCCCCATAATATCCCGCACCTTGTTCGTATCTGAACCACTCTCTATCTGGCGGTTATAGGGTACGATCGTACCGTTCAAGCTATCAGGATCAAGGGGGTTGGGGTCAATGACTCTAGAACCGTGTCCAGAGTAGTGAAACACCACCACATCACCGGGTTTTGCCTGTTTAATTAAATGATTTTCAAACGCCTCAATAATCCCTTGTCGCGTGGGTTTTATTTGAGTTTCATCGGTTACTTTGAGAATATCATTGGGATTGAAGCCAAAGCGTCGAACTAACAGTTCGTACTGCAATTCAACATCCGTTAGACACCCCTGCAATGAGGGAATAGGGGAAGGATAATTATTAACACCTACCAACAAAGCGAGTTTGCGGGGAGTACTTTGGGCAAGCACTTTTGCATAGCGATCGCCTTGGCGGATAATATCCAGTTGGCTCAACCCAATGCTGGCTAGAGCTGATCCTGCAAATTGCAAGAAATGACGACGTTTGATTTTAGACATGATTCAATTATTGACCTATTATTTACACGTTAAAATTACCACTAACCATCGATATTCAGTAGCCGCTATACTCGTGATTTGATAACCTTTTTTCTGGTTTTGAACAATCAATGAACTCGGAAAATTAGGGCTAGCTCTCCAGGTTTGCCGAAAAAATTGGGTATAAAGCCCCGTCCTTCCAGGACGGCTTTCTGGTAGAATGAGTTTGGTTTTAGGTTGAAAAACCGCTAGAACGTGCCCGACAAATATGGCTGAAACAGTGCCACACGACAGCCTAGAAAAAAGCAACAATAGGGCGCTTTTTCATGGACTTAAGCGAGATCGCGCCTAGACTTGGCTTTCGTACACCTTCACCTATCTCCGAATGCCAAGAGGTTATGCAATTCTATCGGTAATATAGCAGTTTGGAATTTGATTCACCTAGAACCGAAGGATGCGATCGCTTGGGTCGATGACTTCAAGCTCTACTGACATCTACTGACTAAATCGCACCATTATACCACTAATCATTCTATAACTCAGCAATCGATCTCAACTTGAACAGAGATTGCTTTCTTTGCATGATCATTGTCATCATTAAATCATGGGTTTTGCCTGGAGAGAGCTGCCAAGCTAATCTCTGCACGTTTCTAGGAACTTGCTAAGTGATTCTCCAAGTCTGGACTAGTACAAGGCTGTGCTACAGTAGCGGCTTCAAATCTAGAATCGGGAAACTTTTCAAACTTGGGTGTAGCAGTAGATAGTAAAGCGAATCACAATACTACAATAATAGAGACTAATAGCACTTATGAAAAAAGTATTTTTTTTACTCGGTGAGCTGGATGACGATGATATCGATTGGATGGTCGCAACGGGGAACCGAGAGGAAGTTGTTGCTGGTACTGTCCTCATTCAGGAAGGTCAGCCCATTGATAAGCTGCACATTCTCTTAGAGGGAACCCTATCAGTTTCTGTCTCTGCCTTGCAAGGGAAGACAATTGCTCGTTTAACAAGCGGTGCTGTGGTTGGCGAGATGTCATTTGCTGATGCGCGTCCCCCTTCTGCAACGGTTCAGGCAGTAGAAGACTCCTTAGTGCTATCCGTTCCCAGAATTGCCTTAGAGGAAAAACTGAAAAAGGATGAAGGATTTGCCTCTCGATTTTATCGGGCGATCGCTATTTTCCTATCGACCCGATTGCGGGGTACAGTTAGGTATCTCGGTTATGCCAAGGGCGAGCTGTTAAAAGAAGATACGAACCCCGAGGATCTAGCGCCCGAAATTATTGATAACGTGCCTCTTGCCCAAGCCCGATTTGATTGGCTGATCAGACGCCTGAGAAATGGCGATCGCGCCGTACTGCCAGATTGACAAAAAAAAGGAATGAGTGTAATTGATTTCTGGCAGAAGTCAGAGAAGAGGGAAGGAGTAAAGATCTGGGATACTTGTCAACTGGGAAAAGGGTGGCAAATTTTGCCCCCTTTTATGAAGCTTTCATGAAGGACAAACTCTGGTAGAGACGTTCCGCCGGAACGTCTCTACTAAATTCATATATGTCCTAACCGTCTTGGCAGTTGCTATACATTATTATCTCTTATGGTTGGGGGAATAAGAGACGTATTCATGGTTGTCTGATTCACTATCTGCGATTTGGGGATGTTCCAGTTCCTTATCGTTATCGTTTCATACCTTAATGCAGCAACGCCAAATTTTGATTCACTCGTTTACCGAAACACACTCAAATCGAAAGCCCGTGCCAGTTGCTGCACCAAAAACAAACCCGCCTTCGAGTTCCCCGCCCCATCTAAAACCGGACTGTAACAGGCGATCGCTCCCTGAGATGGTATCACCGACACCACAACACCGCTCACCCCTGATTTCGTCGGTACTCCTACTTCTACAGCAAAGCGGCTAGAAGCTTGGTACAAGCCGCAGGTCATCATTAGGGCATTGACTGTGCGACGGTTTTCTGGTAATGTACTGCTACTATTCTGCACCAGAAGTTGAGCCAAACAAGCTAAATCCCTAACAGTTCCAGAGAGGCAGCAAATGTAATTGTAGGTGTCTAGAGCCGTTTCTACATTATCTAGATAACCCGACTCAGCTAGTAGGTTAGCGATCGCCCAATTCCGTTCGTTCGGTAAAGAACGCACGGAACTCAGCATTGCTTCATCTAAAAATAAATGGCATTTCCCTCGCTGATTGAGCCACTGACAAAGGGTTTCACAGCGAGAAAGAGCATCTTTACCGGGAAGCAGAGACGCTAGAGCGATCGCGCCACTGTTAAGCATCGGGTTACGCGGCTTGCCCCTGTCTGCTTGTAGTTGCTTGAGAGAATGGTAAGGCTCATCAGAAGGCTCCATACCAACGCCGGAAAATACCACCTCTGCTCCTAACTGCTCTAGCAAACATAACAGAACAAACGGCTTAATCGCACTCATCAGCGGAAATGATAGAGTAACATCACCGACTGAAAGAATCCGACTGCTATTATCCCGGACTTGCACAGCAAACCAATCCCGATTGGCTTGAGCCAGTAGAGGGATATAATTGGGTAGCTGACCTTGAATCTGAGTTTGTGCCTGAACTGCTAAGGTATTCAGTTGATTTTGAGTCAGGGCACTCAGTCCTGCTGAATATAATATCACTCTATTTTTAACAACCAAAATCCTGTATACGTCATCCCCAATTCATCCGGTTGCACCAACAGAAAATGCAACCCACCACTCATCTGCTTGCGCTGTTCGTACATCCGCCCTGCTGCCGCTACCTCTTTATCCTCAAAGGTGGCAACCACCCAGCGCTCAACCAACCCTGCTTCTAAAATTAACCCATCCGGCGCACCTGCAATAAAGTTGAGGGCAACAGGTTGAGCGTCTTGAAGCCAACGGGCAAGGAGCATGGATTTACGTCCCCCATCAATGACTACCCCCGGTACGGCTACCATTGAGGGCAAACCTAGATTTAGTGGTAAGAGTTCATCGGGCATCTGCAAAATGGGAATCGGACGTTCTGCAAACACCTCCTCAAGTTCTCCCGCCGCAATCGTAGCAAATCGCCAGCGATCGCCCCAAAGATTCTCCGGCAGGGGTACGGGTGGCGGTTTATCGAGGGCGGTGGGGTTGTAAGCTTCACCTGTGTAATAATCATTTTGCTTATACCATGACACCCTCTCTTGCAACTTTTGCTTTAAAACTGGGGTGTGTCGAGTCCCTTCCACTTTAATCCCTAATTGCCGCCCTACATCTGCCAATAAATTCAGCGACTCAGGTCGAAACACTTGAATGATAGTCGGTGGTTGTGTCTTTGTCACGACTTGTTGCAATTGAGACAGCAACCAATCCCTATTCACAGACGACTGGGGACAGAGGGCATTGTAAGTAAACTCCCCTGCTGCGTCGCAAATAAACAACTCCCACAGCACCTGCCCTTCTGTATTCCGCAGGGGACGCCTGTAAAAGTCAGCTTGCCAAACCTTCATCTTCACCTCCGCCGCTTATTTCTACCCTAGCCTGACAAAGTGCCAACGGTAATGAGTGCCTCAACATCAATCAAGGTAACAGATGAAGGAAGAGTGTAGGGTATGGAAAAACAATAAAACAGAAATATTTTTAATAAAGTAAAGGCGAAGAACCTACAGGCAAATGGCAATCGTATGCCCTACATTTGTCTAGTAAAACTCCGCCCTTAAATCAGTTAACGAACCAATTCTAGATAACACCTTGTCCCTTGCCACGCTTGTCTTCTTCCATTGTCAACTCACCTTGGCTATCCTTTTGGAGCTGTTTAAGTTCACGGGTGCGTTCAGCTTCTCCCCGTTCCCCTTTTTCTCTTAAATCACCGGGTTCGTCAACATACATTTCGGGTTCAACAGCAAAGTTATTCACTAAACCCTCGTTATCTACGGTGTAACCCGCCGTGGTATTAATTTGGTTTGGATCAGTTTGCTCTTCTGTAGGAATGGACTTAAAGTTGCTTCCTTCTCTGTCGTGACGGGCTGCCGTTTCAGCAGGCATTATATTTCTATCGTAATTTCCGAAGTCAACTTGCTCTTTTGTCGTAGCTTGTCTATCGGAAGGAATGGGTTGATTTTGATTTGACTGACTCATAAATAATTTCCAAAAATTGCTATCTATTCCACGTTCCAATATAAAGATTCAGGGAGTAGCTTACATCCCCCTTGAGAATTAAACCGATTCGCTCGCGATCCCACTCAAGAGAGATACAGCATTTCCTTGCATCGTGAGGTACATTTAGTTTTCTTCCCTACTCCCGTTCGGCTGACGCTCACGGCGAAGCCTACTCCCTATTCTTGTTCCATCGCCTGCTCGATCTCAGTTTCTGTCAGAGACTCCACCAAAGTCAGGTTGAATGAATCTCCACTAATTGTTCTGACATAGGACTGACTCAGATAGGGAAGGTATCGGAGTTGATTAGTAAGATAGGTTTTAAAGAATGCCGTACTCAAAGCACTGAGTAGGGGACGAGCTAGACTGGGATCTGGACCAATCAATTCTGGAGGAATGGGAAATACGCCCTCACCTTTACCACCCAAGAAGGAAAAGTGGGTGCCTTCTTCTAGAACTACCAGATACTTTTCTGAATTAGTAAGCCAAGTGAAGGGATAAATCTGCTCTGATACAGGGGGGGCAAATACATCGTCACCACTTGCCACAATCATCAAAGGAACTTCAATTTGACTTAATCCTTCCTCTCCGAAAATACTACTACTGAGGGGATTAATGGCAAGAACAGCTTTTATCCGTTCATCTTGCAGATTATACGTCGCAGGTGGCAAATCGGTGGCGCGGCATTGAACCAAGAGCGATAAGTTAAAGGATAAAGTATCGGCGGCAGCTTCGGCGCAATCTTGACGAAGCTGTTCTAAATTGAGTTCGGCACCGCCTGCGGCAAGCACGGTATAGCCACCGAGAGATTGACCGATGACGCCGACTTGTTGTAAATTTAGGCGACCTTGCCAAACGGGGTCAAACTGAGGTTGTTTCTGAAGTTCGTCGAGTAGATATTTTATATCCAGGGGACGGTTAATAAAAGTAGTCGGTTCTGGTGGGCGATCAAAACCCGCCAAGAAGCGCTCAAATTTCTCTGCACTGGTGTCGGGATGCTCCAAGACAGCGACGGCAAAGCCGTAGGATGCTAGATGTTGGGCGAGATAGGCAAAGGTAGTGCGGTTGGATGCCACACCGTGGGAGATGACGATAACTGGGACTGATTCCTGTGTCTGGTTCGGAAAAATAGGCAGGTAAATATCGGCAGGAACGGGTTCTTCTCGGTTAGGGTTAATAAAGGTGAGCGTTTCTTGACGCCACCGTATCGAACCAGAGCGCTCTAAATCTGGCTGTGTCGAGAAATCTAAGGGTAGATTCGGTGTTACCTCAGCCGCTTGCTGTTGAATGGCGTCAATGACGGCATCCCTCTCTCCAAATAGCCTGGATACTTCCTGAATTGCCTGAAGACTTAGGGGTAAATCGAGCCAAATTGTTTCTAGGGGAAACTCGCGCAGAATGTTTATAATCGTTAAGCCTTCTGGGTCTGCTGCTGCCAGAATTAAAGCACCCCGCAGGGGATAAAATCCATTTTGGTTGATATCTGCCTTGATAACCCGACCTAAACGCTCTAAAACCGTTTCTCCAATGGGCGTCTTCGTAAACCGAGAGATGGTGATGGGACTCACCTGAAAGCGCTGCTGCAATACTTCTCGCAGTTCTGCTAATTGTTCGGGGGTAGCACGGTTGGCATAAAACGCGAATTCGTCGGTAATTGTGCCTTCCTCAGCAAAGAGTTCCAAGTCTTCAACGGAAATACTGAACTCCCCAAAGGGAGGATAAAAGAATTTAATCCGCTCGGCTCCCAGAGCCGGAATTGCGCTCAACAGAGCCAGGATTCCCAACCCGAAGGCAAGGGAAAATTTCTGGATTGGGTTGACTACAGCGCAGCGCCGATAACTATTCAGTTGAAAACGGTTAAAAACTTTACTGTACAAGCGTTCTTTCCTTCAACATAGCTTAGAACAGTTTAAAGTTATAACCCACTCCTAGTACAAGCCCTACATCCACCTCATCATCATCGGCAAACACAACATTTACACGGGCTGTACCTGTAAACTTGGGGGGTATTGGAATATCTACGCCGCCAGACACCAACGGATCAGCTTCCCAGTCGTTATCTGGCTTAAGTAGTACACCACCTCCAGCAAAGGGAATAACAACAGCTTGCCCGGTGAGGGGATTGCCGATGGGAAAATCGGCGGTGAGGGCAACTGTCGTGACGGTTTCATCACCAAACGAGACGGAATTGCGCAAGGAGAAATTCTCAGTGAAGCCAAGTTTACTGAAAATAACAGCAGCCTCTTCGCTCAATTGGGTTTCTTCGCCACTTAAACCAATATTTCCACCCACTCCGATATAGCTGCGTCGAAGGATACCGAGGGGATTAACACCAGGAAGCTGTGCCACTGCTGGGGCTGTTGGTTCAGTCGGTTCTGTTTCTTCACCACTTAAACCAATATTCCCGCCCATTCCAACATAGCTGCGTCGAAGGATACCGAGGGAGTTAACAGCAGGCTGTTGTGCTACTGCTGGGGCTGTTGGTTCAACAGGAGCGGGAGAGGAACTCTGGGGGAGATTAAGGGATTTTAGCATCGCTTTACCGAGAGCATTCCCGACTGGAGCAGAGGATGCAACGGAATCAGAAGGGTTTGGTGTTGCCGTTGTTTCTAAACTCTCAGGTTCTGGGGAATCGGCGGTGACATAACCGTAATAACTTTGAGCTTGAGCGGATAACCCACTACTGACAAGAATAGAAGCTGTGAGAGTGAGTAGCCAGGAAATGGGTTTGGCACCACTTGATTGCATAATCGTTCACTCCTCTGTATTGCATTAGTGTCGCACTGATTGGCAGTAGGGACAATCCCTGTAGCACTTAATAATTCCTAGAGTTAAGTTTTTTAGTCAAGAAGTGCGATCGCTTAGTTTGTAGTAAGCCCATTAAGGCTTAAGGTATTCAATCGTCTCCTGAATGAGCGCTAAACTACTCACTACAAACTGTACTTTTTGACAACAAATGACGTATCGCCCTGATGAGATTCTTTAAGCTCCTCAGCTTTGCGCATTGCTGTTTTTAAGTCGGTATAAGGTCCAGACCATAAATAAGATTTAACTACTTGCTCGTCGCCCGCTAGTGACCCATAGACGGTATAGTATACCCCATACTGATCGCCTGTATCTCCTAAAATTTTAGTTAGCATAACACTCTCTCGTTGATTGCACTCTTTAACAAAAATTAAAGTATAGTTGTTCTGAAAAGAACGAATTAATAACGACTGCCAAAGTACAACCCGAATGACCTGAACGTTTAACTTATCGCTTCACCCAGTTGGAAATTTTGAAACCTCTCTACCGACTTGTCAAACTCAATGAAGACAGAAACCGTCACTCTCCAACGTTAAACTAAGCTGAGAATCAGTTCTAGGTCAATCATGTCCCCGACGATCGCCCTCATTGCCCACGACCGCAAAAAAGATGATATTGTTAACCTCGCCAAGCAATATGCATCCGTCCTCTCGCGGTACAGACTCATCGCCACAGGTACAACCGGGCAGCGCCTTCAACAACGAACGAAGTTGCAAGTCGAAGCGATGCTTCCTGGTTCACAGGGAGGAGATGCCCAGATTGCAGCAGACATTGCCACAGGGAATGCGATCGCAGTTATCTTTTTAGTCGATCCTCTCCACGCTCAACCCCAGGAACCGGACATTCAGTTATTGTTGCGGATTTGCACTATCCACAATGTCCCTCTTGCTACTAATCTTGCCACTGCTGAAGCAATTCTTCGCAATTTAGCCAAAAATCGTTTTGCTTATCTGATTTTCAACCCGATTTCAGGTCAGGGCAACCCGGAACAAGATTTATCATTAATTCAACAGCTTTTAAAACCCCAAATTCATTTAGAGATTCACCTGACAACCCCGGATATTGGTGCAGTGCAGTTAGCCGAAAATGCGATCGCGGCTGGGGCTGATTTAATTATCGCCTCCGGGGGGGATGGCACAGTTTCAGCCGTCGCTGGGGCAGTTATCGGTACGGGAATTCCCCTCGGTGTGATTGCCAGGGGTACTGCCAATGCCTTTAGTGTGGCGCTGGGAATTCCCACCACTATTCGCGGAGCCTGCGAGTTAATTTTAATCGGTACAACCCGCGTGGTTGATGCCGCTCGCTGCAATCAATCCCCTATGATTTTACTAGCTGGCATCGGTTTTGAGGCAGAAACGGTCGAACGCGCTGACCGGGAGACTAAAAAACGTTTAGGAGCCTTAGCTTATATTTTAGCGGGGATGCAGCAACTGAACGAACACGCAGTTTTTGAGGCAAACATTGAAATTGAGGGCGTCGTAAATAATTTTCAGGCAGCAGCTATCACTATTGCCAATGCTGCACCAGCCACCTCTGTTTTAGCTCAGGGAATGGGAAATGTAGTTCCCAATGATGGTTTACTGGAGGTGACAATTGCTACCCAAAATACCAAAATCGAAGCCATTGATGCCGTTGTTGATCTGTTAGGGGCAGCTCTGATGAAAACAGCGGTGCGTCGAGAAGATACAATCTGCCTGCGAGCTTCCCAAATTAACGTGACAACTAACCCAGCGCAAAAGGTTGTGGTTGATGGTGAGATTATCGGTACGACACCTGTAGAAATTGAATGTATTCCTAAGGGATTAACGGTTATTGCTCCGCTAGAATTACCAACAAGTCCGCCTAACGAATCCTTAGCTGATGAGAGTTCTCAATGTCAACCGGAATGAAAGTAACCTGTAGCGGTTCTCGGTGGGATAAAATATACCGGGTTTGAGAAGGAACTCCTCTATATGTAAATAATAGAATAGATGATGGCACCGGATGCTCGCTGGCACCCTCCACCTACTGATTTAGTACTCTCGGCAAATGATGTCCACGTCTGGCAAGCAAACCTCAACTTACCGATAGGGCAGCTCGAGAAGCTGACACAAACCCTCTCCCCAGACGAGCAGCAAAGGGCTGATAGATTTTACTTTGAGCGAGATAGAACTCATTTTATTGCAGGTCGCGGTATCCTGCGGGATATCCTAAGTCGCTATTTAAGTTTAGAGCCAAGTCAGATTCAGTTTGCTTACAGTTCCCGTGGCAAACCAGCACTAACCAACACGAATAAAAGGCTCTCGTTTAACGTTTCTCATTCCCACGAGTTAGCGCTGTATGCAATATCACCAGCACCTCGGCTAGGAATTGACTTAGAATATATGCGTCCTATGCCCGATGCTGAGAAACTGGCAAAGCGATTCTTTTCAGAGCGGGAATATAGTGCGATCGCATCCCTTCCTCCTGAGGAACAGCAAGCAGCATTTTTCAACGGCTGGACGCGCAAAGAAGCTTATCTCAAAGCAACCGGTGATGGATTAACTGGACTCGAAGAGGTGGAAGTCTCCTTACTTCCCGGAGAACCTGCGAGGTTAGTGAGCATTTCAGGAAACTCGCAGGCAGCTTGTCGTTGGTTGATTTATCCGTTAAATCCAGCACCGGATTATGTGGCAGCACTGGCTGTGGAAGGACAGGGTTGGCACCTGGAATTGTTTACAGTTAAATCCCTAACTTCTTAAATCAGGGATCTGCTGTAGAAAATTTCGTTACAATTTGTAAAGTGGGGCGCTAATTAAGCCATTCCCAAGTGCGAAGTAAGTTAAGTATTCACGAGTTCTATGGCAGGTAGTCAAGATACACTCTGGGAACGTTTCCTCAAGCCAGTCGTTGGATTGCTGATTGACGAGGAAGAACTGCGGCAGCTTGAGCAAAGTATTGATTGGGAAACCGAGAGCGATCGCTTCCGACATCCTGACTTAACCTATCCAGACTATTACATTACTCAAAACTTCCACGGTGTTGAAGGCGGCTACCTTAACCAGGGTGCCGCGACAACCTATGATCCTGTCACCCGATACGTTTTACCCCCGAACGAAATATGGGTGCGCCAGGGTTTGATAGATGCCATTCAAGGAACGCCGGGACGGATTCTAGATTTGGGTTGCGGTACGGGTTCTACAACTTTGATGCTAAAGCAAGCATTTCCTCAAGCTGAAGTCATTGGTTTAGACTTGTCGCCCTATATGCTGGTAATGGCTGACTACAAAGCTAAAACCGAGGGGTTAACGATTCAGTGGTGTCATGGCAAGGCGGAAGAGACAGGCTTCCCAGATGCATCATTTGATCTAGTGACTGCCTCCCTATTGTTTCACGAAACACCCCCAACCATCGCCAAATCGATTCTGCAAGAATGTTTCCGATTGCTGAAGGCGGGAGGGCAAGTTTTGATTCTGGACGGCAATCAGAAAACCTTGCGCCAAACGACGTGGCTTAGTGAGGTGTTTGAGGAACCTTACATTAAAGCGTATGCTGCCGATAGTGTGGAGGCTTGGCTGGGGGCAGCAGGCTTTGAAGCCGTGCAAACTCAGGATTGGTGGTTAGTGCATCAAGTCACTCAGGGGATGAAACCGATGCCGGTGACAGGGGCACTGCATCAGGCAACCCGAAGCAGTACAATAGACGATTTCGACTCCGAGGGCTTTCCAGCTCCAGCTTTTTAGCAGTGGGTATGACATTAAAGGCAGTTCTGTTCGATTTCAACGGCGTTATTATCAACGATGAGGCTCTTCACCAGCAACTCGTTGAGGAAATTCTGATTGAGGAGAACTTACGTCCCTCTTCTCAGGATTACCGGGAGATTTGCTTGGGCAGAAGCGATCGCATCTGTCTGAGAGAGTTACTCCAAAGTCGGGGGCGGGTGGTTGATGACAACTACTTGACTCGTCTAATCACTCGCAAAGCCGAAGCCTACTGCCGTCAATTAGAAGCATTACCCAAGTTACCAATTTATCCCGGTTTGGAAGATTTGATTTTCAAAATTCGGATTGCCCAATTACCCATGGGGGTTGTCAGTGGCGCACTCCGTTCTGAGATTGAACTGGTACTAAATCGCTCTCAGCTCTTGCAGCACTTTCCAGTAATTGTCGCAGGTGACGATATTACAGTGAGCAAACCTGAACCGGATGGGTATCTTTTGGCAGTGGAGCGCCTTAATCAACATTATCTTGAACTTAACGCCCGCTCCTCTGATTGTCTGGCGATTGAAGATACCCCAGCCGGAATTGAAGCGGCAAAACGAGCGGGGATGCAGGTAGTGGGAGTGGCGAATACTTACCCGTTTCATATGCTCCAGCGTCAGGCGAACTGGACGGTGGATTATCTACATGAACTTGAACTTGATCGGGTGCAGCAGGTTTATATTCGGGCATCCTCAAAAGCTAGCTAGGTTGGCTTGTTGGGTGAGAATACCAACCAGGTTTTCTTTGGAGAATTGGCAGAGCTGAATGCTAGAATAGTCAATCGAGCGTAGTTTGGGGAATTAGCTCAGTTGGTAGAGCGCTGCGATCGCACCGCAGAGGTCACCGGTTCGAATCCGGTATTCTCCATTTGTGTTGTTGAGTAACACTTTGATGTCGTCGTTAACAAATTAATATCATCTCGATCTCGGCGATCATATTTAGGGCTTGCGGTTCGGCGTTACGGGAACCGCAGGAAATCTTCGATGAAATTGCGACTTTGAATGCAGAGAGTACGGAGATTTTGGCTGGAATTGAGGGAATGCTATAGCTGGTTTCGACTCCGCTCAACCAGCTACAGATGAGGGCTAACCAGCTACAGATGAGGGCTAACCAGCTACAGATGAGGGCTAACCAGCTACAGATGAGGGCTAACCAGCTACAGATGAGGGCTAACCAGCTACAGATGAGGGCTAACCAGCTACAGATGAGGGCTGAGCGAAGTCGAAGCCCGATCTTTAGGAAACCAGAGACAGTTAACCATGCCCTATATGTATATTCTGGAATGTGCTGATGGCTCCTTCTACACGGGAAGTACAAAGGATTTGCCACGTCGTTTGTGGCAGCATCAAAATGGGCTGGGGGCTAATCATACGCAAAAACGACTGCCTGTAAAATTGGTCTATGCAGAGTATTTTGATCATGTAGCAGATGCTTTTTATCGTGAAAAGCAGGTTCAGGGTTGGAGTCGAAGGAAAAAAATTGCTCTGATGGAGAGTAACTGGGATCAGCTTCATATTTTGGCGGAGTGCCAGAATGATTCACATTATGAAAATGCTGGTTTCGACTCTGCTCAACCATCAAATGCTCAACTAGAGGGCTAGGGGAGCTGATCCATCTTGTTGTTCCCTCTCCCCAAGGTTGAGGGGTTGTAGATTAAGGATTGGGAAGCAGAGTGAAAGCGATCGCTCTTTGCCACCCTCATGGCACCAAATCCTCAACCCCATCCAAAATATAGTGAGGGCGGTAAGCAAAACTCACCAAATCTTCCCGGCGCGTCACTCCAGACAGCACCAGCACCGTCTCAATTTCCGACTCAATCCCCGCAATAATATCCGTATCCATGCGATCGCCAACAATCGCCGTCTCCTCCCGACGACACCCCAATTTTTTGAGCGCGTGGCGCATCATCAACGGGTTAGGCTTACCCACAAAATAAGCTTTTGCACCCGTTGTCAGTTCTAGGGGTGCAATCAGCGCCCCTGTAGCCGGAATAATACCCTTCTCACTCGGTCCCGTCACATCTGGGTTCGTACCAATTAATTTTGCCCCTTTGAGAATCAACTGAGCCGCGTGTTCCAATTTCTCGTAATTGTAGCCTCGCGTATCCCCTACCACCACATAATCAGGGTTACTATCGTTCATCGAAAAGCCTGCATCGTAAAGAGCGTTAATCAAACCCGCTTCACCGATCACAAAGGCGCTACCCTCCGGGCATTGCTGGGCTAGAAACTCAGCCGTTGCCAGCGCACTGGTGTAGAAATGCTCCTCCGCTACTTCCACTCCCAACCGACGCAGCTTTTCTCGCAGTTCCCTCGGCGATCGCTCACTACTGTTCGTCAGGAACAGAAATTTCTTACCCGACTGCTTAAGCCAGTCGAGGAATTCCCCCACTCCCGGCAGCAGTCGATTGCCATGGTAAATCACGCCGTCCATGTCACAGATAAATGCCTGTTTGTCGCGAAGCTCATTCATGAAAAAAACCTTTGTTGCCTCTGGGTTTATCAAATCTCAGTAAATGTTACATATTTTGTAATAAATCCTGGTTTTCGTTCATAGAAATAAATAATACATTATAGGGTTGAATTCGAGGGAATTCATAGGATAATTAAAAAGAGGGGAGCACTACAGAGTTCCAGTTAAAACGATTCTCGCACGTCCCTACTTCCTATAAAAAGAAAATCCTTGACACCGCAGTAGTAATTGATACGCTAAGTTAGGAATAAATTGACGATCTTGGATTATAAGTTCACCCATCAGTATCAAAGTTGTTTTTGAGAGTTTGTCTGAATTAGGATGGTAAATTCCAAATAATTCTGATAATTCTTAATGTCTTGCTGCCTGAATAATTAAGCTTTCTTTACTGAAGCCGATCTCCAGAGCATGATGGAAATCCTACTACCCGATTTGAGAAATGTTGCAGCCATCAATTGTTGCCCAAAGCAATCGTTACTCAGCGGCAGGTTGGGATTGGGAGGAATAGCACGAACACGACTAAAGAAAGCACCATTTGTAAAACGCAAATACACAACAGAGTTCGACTATGGAAACTTACAAACGGATTGGCTTGCTTACCAGCGGTGGTGACTGTCCCGGACTCAACGCCGTCATTCGTGCTGTTGTCAGACACGCCACCCTGACTTATGGTTGGGAAGTTCTGGGAATTCCCTAGGGCACGGAAGGGTTGTTAGAACGCAAATCTGTAGTACTTAATGTTCACGGACTCGATCTTCGGGGTATCGATCCCGTGCTCAGTACTGGCGGCACTATCCTGGGGTCGATTAACAAGGGGGATACCGAAGCCAGAGCCGATGAAGTGATTGCAGGGTATCGAAATTTAGGTCTGGATGCGCTAATTGTAATTGGCGGCGATGGCAGTCTGGCAATTATGAACCAACTCGCCAAAAAAGGCAGCATAAATTTGGTTGGCGTACCCAAAACTATTGATAATGACGTTGCCTGCACAAATCTAGCGGTAGGATTCGATACCGCCGTTAACACCATTGTTGATGCTCTTGCCCTCGGTGAAGTACGGCTGCGGGGTATTGGCGAGTACGTCGCTGACCAAGTTTCTTGTTGTAGTGGCAAAATCATAGAGGCACGAGTCACAATTCTCGGTCACGTCCAGCGAGGTGGTGCTCCATCTGCCCAAGACCGACTCTTAGCAACCAACTTCGGCAAAAATGCCGTGGATTTGGTTGCTAATGGAGAGTATCAAAAAATGGTCGCGTGGCAAAACGGACGGGTAGTGAGCGTTCCAATTGATGAAGTCACCAGCAAGAGTCCGGTATTAGTCGATATCCATCATCCGTTGGTGGAAACTGCAAAGGCTCTCGGCACCTACGTGGGGGATTTGTAAGTCGTTGCCTAGTTGCAGAGATAGGGGAAATAGGGGAGATAGGGGAGAAAATTTTCAGACTGAATGTTATTAAAATACCCCCCATCTTCCTCACCTTCCCCTTGTCTCTGGCTTTTTTATGCAGCTTGCCCACTCCTCCCCACCCCTCTAATTCTCGTCTGAGCCGGGAACGATGGTAATCTGATGGATGGGGTTGACCGATGCTATTGAATCAGGAGAGCGCTATCCATGCAACTCGTTAAAGTACAAATGATGTTCGAGAATGCCCCTAGAACATCGCACAAAGATTACTCGCCAGAACTAGAAGACTTAAATGGAGAGCGAGTGGAACTATCCCGACTCCCCTGTTGCGGAGAATTGATCTCCTTCGCAGAGGGCAAGCTACACAGTATTGGACCCTGCTTTAGTGTCATTGAGGTGGTACATTTCGCATCACCGAAGGAAAACGGCTTAGTCGGTCAGATAGTGCTGCGCAAGTGTTTTCCTAGGTAGTTCATTATAAGGAGTGTCTAGAGGGTCATAATAAATTTTCTACTGTAGGCGGAGTTTCAGCTTTCATGAGGTTAGTGACGCGGCGCAAAACACCATTAATAAAGCGATGTCCTTCGTCATCGCTGTAGCGTTTGGCAAGTTCTACGGCTTCGTTAATGGCAACTCGATCGGGAATGCCTAAAAAGGTCATTTCTGCCACGGCAATCCGCAAAATATCTCGGTCAATTCGCGGTAAGCGATTGAGCTGCCAATCCTGGAGGGATTGAGTCAAACTTTTATCGATGTCCTCTTGTCTGTGTTTAATCGTTTTGAGAATTTCTATGGCGTAAGCGCGGACTTCTTGCTGGTTAGAGAGCTGAATCAGTTCAGGGATTTCTACAGATCCGCCAATACGGTTGATTGCTTTTTGTGTAAGTTCAATCGCTTCAAACACCATAGCTCTAGCACTGCGCACGTCGGTGGTGCGGATTTCGCTACCGAGGAGGCGATCGCTTCCCCGTTTGAGTTCGGCGGCTGCTGTTTCTAATGTTTCTTGAGTTTCACCGATCAGAGTGCGGACTGATGCCAATATCAAATTGCTAAGGTGCTGGGCATCAAGCTTTTCGGATGCGTGAGGCATTTGAGAGAGACTCAACAGAGCCAATTCGCGGGCAATTCGACGGGGTTGCATGTATTGTTTTGTCCTGTGTGAGTAGTCCTGTTATCAACCAATGACTAATAACGAATAACTACGTGCTTTCTTCTGTCGGTAACATCTGCTGTCGCATTTCCGGCAGAGGTTGTTCCAATGGTGTCTTACCGTAGGGCTTCTGAAGGGGTAATGAAAGGGCAGATTCAGTGGGAATAACAATTCCGCCCGATATTACCACTTTGAAGGCATCCTCTATAGACATTGAGAGATTGATAACATCGTCTTCGGGAACGATCGCGTACCAGCCTGTTGTCGGGTTGGGAGTTGTCGGAATGAAAATGCTCAACATTGAGCCAGTCAGATGAGATTTAATCTCTTGGCTGGCGGTGCCTGTGACAAACGCCAACGACCACATCCCTCGCCGAGGATATTCTACCAAGATTACTCGGCGAAACTTATTGCTAGAGTCCCTTAGCAGAGTTTCCAATAGCTGCTTAAGGGTTTTGTAAACCGAGCCAGCCAGCGGAATCGCTTGCAAAACTCGCTCCCCCAGATCCAGCAACCACCGCCCGACTATATTGCGTGCCATTAAGCCGATTAGCAGGATACAAAGCAACGGCACAGTCAGCCCTACTAGTAAATTTAGGAAATTGACCAGAATGGGATGAAGGTTATTATAGGGGTTTAGTTGCTTGGGGATGCGGGTGAGAAAATTGATGACCCAAGTGGCGATCGTAATTGTTAGCCAAATGGTGGTAGCAAGGGGAATCACTACCAGGAGTCCGGCAATTAGGTCATTTTTTAAATCTTGTTTAAAGCGTTGGATCACAGAGCGCTGAATCTCCTTACAATAGCTCTTTAACTTCTGTCGTTGCTATTCTCAATCACTTGGATGAGAAAAGAACAAACTACAGGAGCAAAATCCTTGACCAGATGAAACTAGTGATAGGAGTCGGGAAACTAGCAAGCGGTCAGAGCAAGTTTCCGTCCAATTACACTGAGCTGCTCTTGAAGAAGCAGTACTGGTGGTAGAGGGTTCTATACTTTATTTGTAAAGCTTGTAAAGAATTGTTGCAAGTAGCGACATATATATTTAAGGTTAGCTTCCTCTAAAGTTTGTTCTGTTTTAAGACACCAAGCCCTTGGGATCTTGCTCGCTACTGCTAGCCCGACACCCCAACAAGTCTGTACGTTCCCGAAAAAACTGGTATCACACCTTACATTTTATCAGAGAGGAATTACAGCGTTGGGGAGCGGTCAGCGGTCAGGTGTGAGAAGTCTCTTAACTTCTGTGACAGGTAGCCAATGAGGTATCGAAATAAAGAAACCTCCATCAGCAGAACTGATGCAGGTAATTCTGAGGTAATGACAACCGACAGCCTGGCAGTTTGGCAGAAATTTTACCAAACTTTACAATCCTTTCAGAATTGGCTAGCTAACCTGCCAAGCTGCGCAAGCCCATCCAACCAATGACACTGTAGCCAATGGCTAAGAGCAAGCTACTGATTCCTGTTCTAATGCCAGTTTTCCAAGCTTGGGCTCTGGCTCTCTCCTCCGCTTCTTGTTTGCCGCTGCGAATTTGAGTTTGAGCTTGCTCGACCCTTTGAGTGAGAGCTTCAGGGTCTTGCTTGAGCGTCTGCAATTGCTCTCGGAGTGCTTGCAGCCGCGCTAGCTGCTCTCCTTGCACTTGACCACTCTCAATCGCTTGTTCTAGCTCCTGTAACCTCTGCGGGTCTTTGAGCAGGACATCAATTTGCTGAGTTTGGGCTTCTAGTTGAGTTTCGGCTTGCTCCGCTCTTTGAGTAATTTGTTCGAGAGCCTGATTGCTTTGCAGGCGAACATTATTGAAGTGCAGTGGCACTAGCAACAGAAAAATTAATCCCAACAGGCTTGAGATCAAAAATACCCAAAATCGCAAGTCACTCACAGAAGACTTTGGCTCACTGGGCGCGGCACTGCCAGCATTGCTAATCCAGTACCCAGCAATCAAAAATGCGATTCCGACCATGGGGATAACGCCCCGGTCAACCAGTTGGGTGGTCAAGTTGAGTTGCCATTCGCTTTGGAGGGGGTTTACTCCCGGTGAAGGAATGACCAGAATGATGTAATCTATCAGGGCTGACAAAATCATGATCAGCCCGACAATCTTGAGCGCTAGACCGGTGAAGGAGGAATAGATAGAACTACTTTTCATCGCTTTTTCTTGAGAAAAAACTGTAATGAGCTACTTTTAACGTTACTGAACCTTACTAGGAGATAAGAGAAAGCTAATCCAAATTTAACAACTATTGGTGCCATAGAAGTGCGCCTACCCGGTAAAGTTTTGCAAAAAGATAGCTCGTTTAATGGGACTTGCCCATATTAACTCACTGAGTAAGATGTGCCTGTGAGACTTAAAATCTAAATCTAGGTCTTCAAGTTAAATTTTCATCCTAAAATTCATCAATTTAGATAGTATCAAACTCCAAATGAGGTTAAAGGCGTTATGAACAAAATGGTTGAAATTTTACCCGATAAATCAGCACTTATTGAGCGATCGCTCGATATTGTTCTCTCTAAGATGCAAGCAGCCATCCAGGAAAGTGATCGCTGCACGATTGCCCTAGCGGGTGGCGGTACACCAAAGCCATTATATGAAGCGATCGCCACTCACGATCTCCCGTGGGAAAAAATTCATATTTTTTGGGGAGATGAGCGATACGTCCCCCCTGATGACCCCGATAGCAATCAAAGAATGGCTCGTCGCGCTTGGTTGGATAAGGTTGCTATTCCGCCTGCTAATATTCATCCGATGCCCACAGACGGTTCCAGTCCAGAGGCTGATGCTGTCAAGCATGAAGCTCAGTTGCGGGAGTTTTTCGGAACCGATGCGGGAGAGTTCCCTCAGTTTGATGTAATTTTACTGGGCATCGGCGATGACGCCCATACCGCCTCGTTGTTTCCTCAAACAGAGGCTCTCTCCGTCCGAGACCGTCTGGTGACAGTCGGAAACAAGGACGGTCAGCCCCGAATTACCTTGACCGTTCCCCTCATCAACCAAGCTGGCTGCGTCCTCTTTCTCGTCGCAGGTGCCAGTAAGCGCTCGGCTTTGGCTCAGATATTTGCATCCGAAGCCGACCCGCTGGTTTATCCAGCTCGGTTTATCCAGCCTCAGGGAGAACTGTGGTGGCTCTTGGATGGGGAAGCAGGGCAGGATATGAAGTCTTAATCTCACTTTCTAGGAAAGTGGCTAGGGACTAGGAACTTTTTTCACTAAATTCATGCAGCACTTACATTCTAGTTAATAGTTAGGGTTTTGTTATTTTCTGCTAGACTCCCTCTACTACAAGCGACAGTCTGTGTGTGCCATACTTAAAGTGAAATATTGTGAATTCCTGCCAATGTAACGATTTATTAAAAACTGACGGTCTGCTGTGCTTTGATCGAGGAGGAAAGCTAATAGCTACAAGGAGGTTTTATGATTGTCTGCCCTAACTGCAATCACCAAAATCCGGATGGTGCTACCCAATGCGAAGCCTGCTACACTCCACTACCCTCAACCACCAGTTGCCCTAACTGTGGGACAAGTGTTCAGACAGATGCAAGCTTCTGCGGTCAGTGCGGTTTTAACTTAAAAGTCACTACAGCAACGGCAGCCGAGGCAATGCCCTCTCCCAACCCATTGCCGGATGTGCCAGACTTGGTGAACCCTGACCCACTCATCGAAGCTGAACCCATCTCTTATAGTTCTCAATCTTCAATGCCTGAACCCGAAACCAATTCAACCGAATTACCAACTCCTGACCCAGCGTCTTCGCTTCCGGCTACCGTCGTGAATCAACCGGGGGACCCGCCGGAGGCTGAAAACCCAACTCCTCCCGATCCCACTCCAGTAACAGCCGTCCCGGAAGCGACAAGTAGCCCATCAGCGCCGCCACCAGCCGCCACTACGGGCAGTGCCAAAACTCAGTTACAAGTTCAGTCGGCTTACCTGCTGCACCTGCAAATGGATAGGAAAATTGAGTTGTCGTCGCACCTGTCGGTGATTCATATGGGCAAGCCCAATGACCGGATTCCGCCAGACATTGATGTTTCGGGTTTTCCAAACTCAGACATCGTTTCTCGAATTCATGCCGATATCCGCGTTGAGGGAGATGCTTTCTACATCGAAGATGTCAGCAGTGCTAATGGAACTTATATCAATCACACGCCCTTACCTCCAGGCAACCGCCATCGCTTACGCACGGGTGATCGCATTGGTTTGGGTAAAGGTGATCTGGTAACATTTATATTCCACAGTTCCTGAGCGGCTTTACAATCATTACAACCGTTATAGGTAAAGCCATGGGGAATGAGGGACTCAAACAAATTGCCGACCCGGTTTATTAATGGTAGCCTTAATATTGAATAGCCAGTAGGATGGCACTTCTATAAATTAAATTGTCAATTTTTGCTGGTCTAGTATTTACCTACTACGAAGCCTGCGGTCACGACAGAGCCAAAAGTAACGACTGTTAGTGATGGAATATCGGCAACTCAAGCCAATATTTACCTAACAGTGCCCTCTGACGGATTGGATAATTTATTTATATGAAGACTGCCAGATTAATACTTAGGTTTCCATTCTATAGCTCTGTCGAGACAAGAGTGGAGATGCTGGGTGTTGGTGCAGTCCTCATTCCCTAAACCACTTGCCGATTGAGCGAGTTCCTGAAACGGGAGCAAGGGCTGTCCGAGCAGTGCTTGATTCTTGCCAAGGTTCTAGCTACTTGAAACAGAAATCTCAGGTTGTTCGGCATAGGACGTTTCCGGAATCTCGGGCTAGACGGCAAAAGTTTTTGAACGATGTAACACCGGTGATTACTCTAACCCTGCTGCATCCGCTCCAGTCTGTACCTGTTCAAAGTTGGCCCTTTGAATCTGAATCTGTAATTCGGATCGGACGGTCTACAGATAATGATGTTATTCTCTATAGTGCCGTAGTCTCCCGCCACCATGTTGAGCTGCGGCGCAATGGTTCGGGTTGGCAAATTGTTAGTTTGGGTGCAAATGGAACCTATATTGATGGGAAACGCATTACCCAAATGCCAGTTATAGATGGAATGATCATTCGTTTGGCGAGTTCGGGTCCAAAAATCCAAATTCATTTTGAGGAAGAATCTGGAAAAGCAGGACTAGAAACCGTTCTTGGAAAACGAACCTATTCGCGCAAAGGAATCGTAGACCACTCAAAAGATACCCTAGTTGATGCTCAAGAGCAGCAGGCAGAAGAGGAAAAGAATAACTAAGAACTTAAAGAAAAAATAAGTTACGGTTTAAGATTTCTACCTTAAAATTCAGGGTGTCTGAAATTCAACCACATCTTGCCGAATTACAACATCATAATGACTGTAAAAATCTTGACCGAGAAGCCCCAGTTCTAGATCAGAACCCGCGATCGCTACTGGAAAATCGTTTTGTACGGCTCCCTCAACTCCAATGGATTTTACCTTACCAATAGGAAACTTGACTCCCTTGGCACTGGCAGTATCGGCTACAACTTCACCCTCTGGGACAATACCGAGGCTTTGAGCCATTGCCTGGGTGACGACTGTCCCACTTGCACCCGTATCAACCACCATCTCAAAAGTCTGCTCCCCATTAAACGTCACCTCAATCACAGGTGTCCGACCAACACGACGCTTGATGGGGGCTTTAAAAATCGTGGGCTTATCCCTATTCGGCTTTAAGGTTTTTTCGGGTAAAGTTGGATTTTTGGTATCAGTGGGGGAGGGAGTGGGAGATGTTTTAACCGTTTGAGTTGCTACAGTTATAGGTGCCGGATCGGGGGAAGGAGGACGGGAGGCTTGTTGTTGGGCAATAGTGAGACTGCGCTGGTATTCGGTAATTTTCGGTTGAGCGATCGCGTGATACGGACTGGAGGAGGGTACTGCTTTTAACAGCTTGATCGCTTCTTGCCAGCGACTAATTGCAAGCTGCCAATCATCGGCAGACTGGGCAGATTGACCAATAGTAGCGGCACTGTATGCCGCATCAAGAGCCTGCTGATAGGCTTCCTTGTCGCTCAGTTTGGGTTGGCCGGTTGGTGTTGCGGCTGGTTCGGGATTAGCGGGTGATATTGAGACAGGGCTTGGATCTGGAGACGTGGCAATGGGTTGTGAGGGTTCGTGGGAACGCCATACAGCGTTGATGCGGCTGCAAGCCCCATTCATTACAGCGAGAACACCTAAAAGTAATAAGATGAATGTGCGATCGCAAGAAGGCATGAGCATGAATGGCGGATGACCTATCTTTCAGACTCCCCCGATTTTGGTACTGGTAAGTGTTCCCCTTGGGTCGCCCTAGTTGAAGTTTGTACACATCGAATAGGAATTGTCAAGATCAATCCTTTCTACACTGTCTACGCTAAAACTGATCTTGTTTCGGGCAGCCCAATCAGCGATTCTAAGTTAGTGATATCTTTTCCAGTTTAGCTTCAGAGGCTCGATTATCAGCTTCTCCACAAAAAAACACGGCTATTATATTCGGCTTTCCTCATAGCTCCACTCCCCCCAGGCTTTTTAAGTCGGGGGTTTTTGTTTGTCTGCTGTTATAGCCAAAATCTCAAGAGTTACAGCGGTTTTTCAGTTATACGACGTTAGCCGTGTTCAGACAACTTGTGCAAAAAACGATCGCTTGATAGATAGTAGTAATTAGGGTTGCTGAAGGTAGCGCCTGCGATTAAAGGAGAACTTTATGAAACATTTCTTTGCAGTTGCCACGGTGGGTACAGCTTTCGGATTGCTTCAATCAATAACAAGCACGCCAGCTAGGGCTGCTTTTCGATTATCTCTGCCTAATTCGGGGTCAAGTTGTTGCTGCTACCGTTCCCGAACCGATTTCAGCCTTGGGATTGTTAGCAATGGGTGCTTTCGGTGCAGCTTCGCAGCTAAAGCGCAAAGAGAATCCTATCAAATTACCTAGAAATAACTGAAGCAAAATATTTCTGGCAATTCCCAAAACCCAATCTCCCAGACTTTTTTGTGCCATGCGATAATATCCTGTCAGCTATGAGTTGTTCTTTTCCACTAACAACAAACCCCAAATAATTGCTTATGCCTACTTCTTCGGCTACACCTGCTCTGCTCGTACTGGCAGATGGGACATCTTACCAAGGCTTGTCTTTCGGTGCTTCTGGTACTGCGATTGGAGAAGTGGTGTTTAACACCGCCATGACAGGTTATCAGGAGGTAGCAACCGATCCCAGCTACTGCGGTCAGATTGTCACCTTCACTTATCCCGAACTCGGAAACACTGGGATTAATCCGGAGGATGAAGAATCTGCCCATCCTCAAATTCGGGGTGCGATCGCTCGTAACATCTGCTGGCGTCCGAGCAACTGGCGAGCAACCCAGTCCTTGCCGGATTATCTCAAAGAACACAACATTCCCGGAATTTACGGGATCGATACGAGAGCACTCACTCGCAAGCTGCGTTCAGTTGGAGCCATGAACGGCGGTATTTCCACGGAAATCCTCGACCCGGGCACGTTACTCGAACGAGTGCAAGCCTCCCCCAGTATGGCGGGATTAAATCTGGTGCGAGAAGTTACCACTAAAGATGTTTACGAATGGTCTGATCCCACCGATATCAATTGGGAATTCTGTCCAGCCCTCGAAAAATTTAAGGGAGAAGCCCTAACCGTTGTAGCGATCGATTTTGGCATCAAGCGCAACATCTTAAGACGTCTGGCTAGCTATGGCTGTCGGGTTATTGTCGTTCCTGCCAATACACCCCCAGAGGACATTCTTAAGCATAACCCCGATGGAATTTTTCTATCAAACGGTCCAGGAGACCCTGCTGCTGTCAGCGAAGGGATCGAAACCACTAAAGCCTTGTTAAAAGGTGAACAACCCATATTCGGAATTTGTATGGGACACCAGATTCTCGGTCTTTCGATGGGGGCTGAAACCTTCAAGCTTAAATTCGGTCATCGGGGCTTAAATCACCCAGCCGGGTTACAGCAGCAGGTGGAAATTACCAGTCAGAACCATGGTTTTGCAATCAATGCTGATTCCTTGGGGGCTGATGTAGAAATTACCCACCTGAACCTTAATGACCGCACTATAGCTGGGTTGCGTCACAAGTCGTTGCCCTTCTTCTCGGTGCAGTATCACCCAGAAGCGAGTCCCGGTCCTCACGATGCTGATTACCTGTTTGAGCAATTCGTTGAGTCGATGCGATCGCGCAAAGCGAATCGGTAAAACCAATCCCATCGCCAAAGATATTGGTGAAGGTTTGGATGAGCGGCAAACTTCTCGCTATACTATTCGAGATGGTGTACTACCGTATTCACTCCAAAGCCAATAACGGCTGTGGAACGTTTAATTCTATTGCTGTGTGACTAAAACTGCGCTCTTGCAGCAAAGTACACCGCAAGATATACTTGGAAGTCGCTCGGATAGAATAGTAACAGACTCAATTGTCTTCCCAATAGGAAGGCTAAGTATCTGCCCAATTCTATCCCATTGATCCCAGACTCTAATTAGGGAGTCGTACCCCTTGACGGTGGGAATCAAAAATGTTCTGATATCGTTTGAGTACAGCTAGGAGGGTGTTATTCCTGAGCCACTAACCCTGACAGTCAGCTTAAGGGGCACTCGCGAAGTCAAGGAAAATTACCAGCTTTTCCGCCTCACGGGTTTATTAGATGCATTTTCAGAACCAACGTTTCGGAAAGTGCTGAGTAAGTGTGTTGATGACGGACCCAAAAACATTGTTTTGGATCTTTCTAAAATCGATTTTGTCGATAGCTCTGGATTGGGCGCTTTGGTGCAGCTAGTTAAAAAAGCTCAAAGTGCTGAAGGGAGCCTGCAAATTGTGACGAATCCCCGCGTGACTCAGACGGTAAAGCTGGTACGCCTAGAACAATTTCTCTCGCTTCAACCCTCAGTTGAAGTTGCCTTAGAGAAGGTCAAGAAACCATAGCGGAAAAAACCCTTGGGTAAGATTGAGGGGCGGGTATTCAACCCGCCTTCGATCTGTTAGGGTAGGAGGGGAAGAAACTGTAACTTAAGTCATTATCATTGAGAGGTAGAGGTCGGACAAAGGTTGTGACATCACAAGAGGAAGAGATTTCAAGCGTCTTGGAAACCAAGTCGGCGCTCTCTTGGGCGGAAGTCCGATTTAAACAACTTAGTACCGTTGCCAATTCTCCATCTCAAATGCAGCAAATTCCACCGGCTTCTTTGGCATATTTGGGAGACGCTGTTTATGAACTTTATATTCGCACTCACTATTTGCTGCCGTCTAGACGCCTTTCGGACTATCACAATCGGGTAGTGGGTGAAGTCCGAGCTGAAAGTCAAGCCAGTACCCTGCGATCGCTCGAACCCCACCTCACCGATCCCGAACTCGAAATACTCCGACGCGGACGCAATGCGGCTACAGGGACTACGCGACGTATTGATCGAACCCTTTATCAACAGGCAACTAGCTTAGAAACATTGCTTGGATATCTCTACTTGAGTGATCCCCAACGCCTGATCCAACTACTGGCGCATTTAGAACTCGAACCCACTGAAAAAGTCATCAACTCTTAACAATATGGCTAATCAAGACCGCCGCCCTCATGCTCCCGGCAAACCAAAGCGAGGGAAGCCCATTCGCGCAAGCAAACCTCAGAACGGGAAGCCAAAATTCCGCAAGTCTTTCCTCTCGAAGTCAGAGAAAGAGATTACCGCATCCGGTAAACCTCAACAGCGTCTGTCTCTTCATCGAAAGCCCACTGAGTCAACATCTTCTGACATATCGGAGTCAGAAGATGTTGACTTGATTTATGGTCGTCATCCCGTCCTTGCCGCTTTAGAAAATCAGCGCCAGCTCAACCGAGTTTGGATCATTCCCCAGCTTCGTTACGATCCCCGCTTTCACTCCTTATTGCAACAGGCAAAAGCCAACGGCACGGTAGTAGATGAAGTTGAACCCCGACGCCTTAGCCAAATTACAGACGGAGCTAACCATCAAGGTGTTGCCGCTCAAATTGCTCCTTATTCCTACAAAGAGTTGGGCGATTTGATAGAAAAGGCAAAATTGGCAACTGATCAGCCAGTCATCATCGCTTGCGACGGCATTACCGATCCTCACAACTTGGGCGCAATTATTCGCACGGCAGAAGCCATAGGTGCTCAGGGTTTAGTCATTCCCCAGCGCCGCGCGGCAGGCGTTACCTCTACCGTGATGAAAGTGGCAGCGGGAGCGTTAGAAACATTTTCGATTGCCAGGGTTGTCAATCTCAGCCGCGCCCTAGAAGAATTGAAAGCCGCTGGCTTTTGGATTTACGGCACGAGTTCTGATACTGGTAAACTACTACACACTGTTGACTTTTCAGGTTCGGTAGTATTAGTTATTGGCTCAGAGGGTAATGGTCTGAGCCTACGGACACAACGTTGCTGTGACGCTTTAGTTTCGATTCCCTTACACGGCAAGACTCCCAGCCTCAATGCCTCAGTCGCAGCGGCAATGGCTTTGTACGAAACCTATCGTCAGCGTTGGTCAAGTTTAGTGTATCTTGACGAGCGGGGAAAAGATTCTTGAAAAAAAGAAACGTAAAGTAGTATAACAAACTGTAAAGGTAGGGTATTAACAAGACCACATAGTATCCCGTCTACTAGGTAAAGAGGATGAAAGAAGTGTTAATCCAGATTCTCCAGTTTTTAGGATTGGCTTTTTGGGTAGAAATCACCACCAAAACCCCCCAATGCACCTATTACTTCGGTCCTTTCTTGAGCAAGAAGGATGCTGAAGCTGCCCAGGGTGGGTATGTTGAAGATTTAGAAAACGAAGGCGCTCAAAGCATTGCCGTAACCGTCAAACGCTGCAAACCAACTAACCTCACCATTTTCGATGAAGAAGTGGGGGAAATGATTGAGAGCCGACAGATCCCAACGTTTAGTGGGCAACTATCCTAGCGGCAATATCAATAAAAATTGGTAAAACACCTGAGTAACTAACCTTCCCCCGTCCTTTAGCGCGGGGGATTAAGACTCAACCTTTATGTTTCAGCGTTTATTGACAACTTGAGGATTAAGTTCAACCCATCGATCAATGTCGCTGATTACCTGTTCGGGAATTTCCCAAGGAAATAGATGAGCAGTGTTTGGATAGCAGTGCCACTGGCAATCTTGGAGATATTGAGCCGTTTCTCGACTCGATTCGGCTGTTATATGTCGATCCGCTTCTCCAGCTAGCACCAGGCAGGGACACTTTATCTGCTTTATGTCTGCTAGTCGATTATATCCAGTTCTGAGGGCAGTATTGAGGGCGCGGGTGGCAGCGTTAGAGGTTTGCAGGTAAGCTGGCATTGCTTCCTGGGCAAGATAATGGTAAGCCGTGGGGCTATGTTGTTGGATCAGGTAGCGATAAAGCGATCGCTTGCCAAAGGTTTCAATATTCCACTGCCATCCAGGTTGTACCCGATTCAAGATCGATGCGATCCCGGTGTAAAGATTATCCTCCCAGCTTATAGGGGGATGACTGCCTCTGGGTCTAGCGGCTGTGGCAACTAGAATCAAACCACTGACCCGTTCCGGGAACCGCAGTGCCAATTCCATTGCCAGAATTCCTCCCAGCGACCATCCGAGGACTAAACAGCGATCAATTTGGAAGCGGTTGAGAACACCCTCGAGATCGCTCAAATGCTCGCTCATCTGAAAATCCCCAATGGAGCGACTGCGCCCGTAGCCTCGCAAATCCGGAGCTAGAGTCTGGAACCGCTGAGATAGGTGCTGGGTAAATACAGACAAGGAACGACCTGATCCTGGATGACCGTGCAAGCAGAGAATGGGAAAACCTTTTCCTTGAAGGTAAACGTTGAGTTCAACGGGTTTCCTCACAGATCCCTTTAATTCCTTAACTATCGTGATCCTAACCCAATCCTTAAATTATTGTAATACTATTCTTGCTAAAATCAGTGAAAACGCTGTTTTCAATCCGCCATTTGGCGGATGACAATTGACATAACGGTTGCATAGCAGATAAGGGTTCACGTTATGTCATCAAACTTTATTCAATCCCGAGTTTCCAGATTGCCTTTATCCCAGAAAGTACTGCTCAAATCCCAGTACCGAACGTTAGGTTTGGTAACAGAAGATAAATTTGAGACGTGGTTGATGACTCTAGAAGAGCGATGGGCTTCCGAAGTTGTCGCCTGTCTCCAGGGTAAATTTCCAGATTGGCGCGGTTAAGTTTTCCTGCAACCGAAATATTTAGTTAGGTTTTGCGCACAGCACGAATTGCCAGAATCGCTAGTGTGACTACAGTCAGCGGCATTACAAAGACTATCATGATGATGCTAAACTCAGCTAAAGCTTGGTGTTCAGTCGCGTTCAGAAACAGATACATCGTGTAGGCGGCGTAATATGCTAAGAAGAGAAATCCTTCCCAGCGAGCGATCCTGTAGCCTGTAAAAAAAATTGGCAGGCAAGCCACTGCTACTGCGATCATTACCGGGAGGTCGAAGTTCAAAGCAGGTTTTGCAATTGGTACGCCGTTAGGTGCCACTAAACTAGACAGCCCGAGTACCAACAGAATGTTAAAGATATTGCTGCCAATAGCATTACCGACAGCAATATCCCTTTCGCCACGGATACCAGCGATGATTGAAGTTGCAATTTCTGGCAACGACGTTCCGACGGCAACAATCGTTAACCCGATAATTAACTCACTGACTCCAAAAGTTCTCGCTAAAACAACCGCCCCACTGATTAGCCAGTTTGCTCCCAGTACCAGCATTCCTAAACCGATAATAATGAGTCCCAACTGGGGTGCTATCTGCTTGATTCCTTGGCGAGATCTACGATTCCTTTGTGCTTGAGTCAATTCCTCTGTACTATTCTGGCTTTCTCTGCGACCTTGGTAAACAGTAAAGAACGTGTAGGCGATCGCTCCGATACACAGGACGATCCCATCGAATTTACCCAGCCTACCATCCAAGCCCATCAACAACACTAGAAAGGATAGTCCAGCCATTAAAGGAACGTCTAGCCGCACCAACTGCCGCGAGACAATCAGCGGAGCGACGGCTGCCGAAGAACCCAGAATTAGCAAAATATTCGCAATGTTGCTACCAACGACATTGCCAGTGGCAATATCAGCTTGCCCCGCATAGCTAGACTGCACGGATACGGCTAATTCAGGGGCACTCGTGCCGTAGGCAACCACGGTCAATCCTACCACTAGCGGTGATAAACCAGCAGTTACAGCCAATCGGGATGCACCCCGTACCAGAATCTCCGCTCCGGCTACCAATAGGAAAACTCCAGTGATAAATAACAGTAACGTGATGGTATCCATCCGCTTAGGTTAGGTGTCAGTGATACATATTGTCAAAATTTGGGGAGTAGGGAATGGGGAATCTGTGGGCGTAGCGTCTAATCATTGAGGGGGAATTGGTTTATTATTGTCTCCGTCTACGATTTCGACAATTTTGACGTTAACTTATCAGCCGTCCTGAGAATTTGCCCAGCCAAAATCGCTGCTCCAAACCCATTATCAATATTCACCACCCCCACTCCTACAGCACAAGAATTGAGCATTGTCAATAGAGGGGCAAGTCCATTAAAACTGGCACCGTAACCAATACTGGTGGGGACAGCAATAACAGGACAATCTGCCATACCCGCAACGACACTTGGCAATGCCCCTTCCATACCCGCAACCACGACTAAAACATCTGCCTCAGCAATGATCTGTCGATGACTCAGTAAGCGGTGGATTCCGGCTACGCCAACATCCCAGAGGCGCTGTACCTGAAAGCCAAACAGTTGAGCCGTCACCGCTGCTTCTTCTGCCACTGGCAAGTCTGAGGTTCCGGCACAGATTAGACTGATGGTTCCTGTATGCTGGGGTTCGATGATTTCGGGAGCGATCGCACAAATTCGGGCGGTAGGATAGTAGCGAACGTCTGGAACCTTGGCTTTTAACTGAGCAAAGATATCGGGTTCGATGCGAGTTGCCATGACGACACGATTGCGCTGCCGCATCACCTCCATAATCTGAATAATTTGGTCGGGCGTTTTTCCCAGTCCCCAAATCACTTCGGGAAAACCAGTTCTTAACGTGCGGTGATGATCGATTTTGGCAAAGTCGCCCACTGGCTCAAAGGCAAAATGTTTTAATTTTTCTAGGGCAGTATCGGGGCTGATTTGACCCGTAGCAACGGCTTCTAGCAGGGACTGTAAAACTTCAGGTTGGGTCATTCTTCAAAAATTTTCTACGGGGTTTGGGGTTTAATGAGGTTAATAATTACTGTAACTAACTCAACGGGTTCCACTGGCTTGGTAATATGCTTTTGAAAACCCGCCTTGATTGCTAATTTATAGTCAACCTCTCCGGCATAGGCAGTCAATGCAATAGCAGGAATTTGCCCTCCCTGTTCGGGTGGCAAGCTTCTAATTTGGCGCATCAGCATATAGCCATCCATCTGGGGCATCCCAATATCGCTCAACAGCAAATCTGGCTTTTCTAAGGCTAATGCTTTTAGTGCCTCAATCGCTGAACCCACTGCCGTTACGACTGCTCCGTGCTGTTCCAGGGTAAAAACCGTTAACTCACGGGTGTCTACCTCATCATCCACAACCAATATCCGCAAACCGGTGAGGGGGCTTCTGTGAGAAGGCAAGGTTCTGTCGCTCTCCCCACTGTCGCCACTCCCCAGCGGCGCCGCACCCTTGCTTTCTTCAAACAGGGGTAGCGTAACTGTAAACGTTGCTCCCTGTTCTTCTCCAGCACTAGCGGCTTCGACGGTTCCACCATGGAGTTCTACCAGATGGTGGACAATTGCCAAACCCAGTCCTAACCCGCCAAAGACTCGGGTAGTGGAGCTATTCTCTTGACGGAAGTAATCAAATACATGGGGAAGAAATTCGGGATTAATCCCTTTACCGGTATCGCTGACGGTAATTTGAACACAGGGGCACAGGGGCACAGGGACACAGGATAAATGTGAATTGTCAAGCTCCCCTGCTTCCGAGACGACTCCCCTTGTTTTGATAAGATTTCTCGGTTCTATGGGTTCGAGCCGGACTTCTACCCGACCTCCTGCTGGAGTAAATTTAACCGCATTTGAGAGCAAATTCCAGACGACTTGTTGTAAGCGATTGAAATCTCCCTTCACTTGTCCTACTGTGGGGTCAAATGCCGTTTGAATCTTAATCGATTTGGCTTGAGCGGCTAAACTTACGGTTTCAATTGCCGCTTCAATTGCCAAAACTAAGTCCACCGACGAGATATTCAGGCTGAGTTTACCTCGGAGGATACGGGAGACATCCAGCAGGTCTTCAATCAGTTGAGTTTGTAGTTTAGCATTGCGTTCGATGGTTTCTAAGGCTTTTGCTTTTGTCCCTTCGTCAAACTTTCGGGTTCGCAGCAGTTTAACCCAGCCTAAAATTGGATTGAGGGGAGTTCTCAATTCATGGGAAAGGATGGCAAGGAATTCATCCTTGATCCGATTCGCGGCTTCGGCTTGGGCGCGTGCGGTTTGCTCACGGATAAGGAGTTGTTCACGTTCTCGTTCAGCTTGCTTGCGCTCGGTGATGTCAATGGCGACTCCTGCGACTAGGGATTGTCTTGATGTATCGGAAAGCGGGAACTTATAGACGAGAAAATCGCCAATCGTACCATCGGAACGGAGTATTGACTCAATCGCCTCACTGACCTGATGGGTGTTAGCTACCGTTCTGATACTCTCAAGCAAGACACTAGCAAACTCAGTTGGGTAAATATCGAAGATGGTTTTCCCGATCGCATCAGCAGTCAGTTGCTTGAATAAGTGAAAATAGGTTTCATTCACGTAGAGAATACGTCCGTTTTTATCGGTAATCCAGGCAGCCGCAGGATTGTGGTTCATGAATGCCTGAAAGCGCTCTTCACTTTTGCGCAGGGCTTTTTCGGAGGAGCGCAAGTCAGCGGCTGCTTGTTCTGCGGCATTCCGAGCACACGCTTGCGATCGCGTCACGCCAAATAGTACAAAACTCACCAGTAACCCACCTACGGCAATGTAAGGCACCAGACTTCTTCCCGAAGTCAGATCCAGTTCGGGTCGTGATTTGAATAAGATGCTCCAAGAGCGTCCTGCTACATCAATTTTTGCGATCGCTTGAAAGCGAGGCTGGTAAGATGAGTTATCACCCTTAGAACGATGCAGCAGATTCTCTGGGGTGAGAGTCGTGCCGTCATAAATGGCAAAGTTGACAAAGGGATATTTTTCTGTACCAAATATTCCTCTCATCAAATCATCACCCCGAAAAGGGCTGTAGATAAAGCCTTCCAAGGTAGCTTGACGCTCAGACACCGTATCGGGTGTTAAGCCATTGCGGTAGACGGGAACATAGATGACGAATCCGGCTTGCTTGTGGGGATCAATTTCCTGAACCAAGGTAACTCGACCGGATGCCGCAGGTGCGCCCATGTCACGAGCAGATTCCATTGCTACACGGCGCACGGGTTCGGTGAACATATCGAAACCAAAGGCAGCTTGGTTGCGCCTATCTAATGGTTCCATGTAAATGATTGTGTGATACTCGGAGCGCTCAAATTCTGGTTGCAGGGTAAAGTTTTCAACTCCCTGTCGGCGCATTTCCGATACTAGCGCCTCTTTTTCCTCTGGCATCACCCGTTTTGAGAAACCGATGCCTCGAATTCCTGGATAGCGGCGTGGAAGTTCGAGGTGGTTAACATAGGTACGGAACTGTTCGCGGCTGACACTTTCGTTAACCACCCATAACCCACTGGTTGCACGCAGCATGGCGATGTAAGTGTCTAAACGATTTTGAATATCATCTTGAGTCCGCTGAACTGCATTCTCGAAGCGCAATTGGTCTTTATCTTCAGAGGTCTTTGCTGCATAGTATGTAGCGAGGGAGGTGATCACCAATGTGATTCCCAGGACAAAGTAGGGAATCCAGATGCGCCGCTTTTGGGTAAGTTTCAGGGATAAGTCGGGTTTCATAGCACACGTTTACTCCCTGGATGTAGTGATAGAGCCAACAGGGTAACAGCTCGCGCCATTCAAGCGAAAGCTTGCACAACTTCTGTGTGCCCCTTGAGGACTATGTCCTAATGGAGTTGAACGGTTGAGACAAGTGAGGTATGTGGATTGACAATCTTTATCCCCATGAATCGATCTCTGTGACTGGGTGATTAGAGAGCAATTGTACGACATTCTCGTGTTGTCCTGTTGGCTGTATAAAAGCCAGTGTCCATTCCTAAGTCCACCCATGCCATCACTCTTTGGGTAAATATCAGGTTGGTTGAGGAGTTAGGACTAAACCCGTTGCGTTTTTCTGAAAAATTCAGGTAATAAGGGTTTAAGGGTTCTCATCCATCTTTAAATCGCTCTCAATCCCCCGATAATGACAAACTTACCGTAAAGTTTAGTTCTCGTACCATAAACTTCTACACCGATTGGACTGCGGTCTTTCCGCTGCCCTTGAAACTTACAGCAAAGGTTTTTGTTATGACCCTGAATGCAGGATTTAAGTTGCTGGGCGACGAATTTGCGGTTGTTGGGAAATACCAGTTCGAGTACGGATTCTAAGGAAACGAGTTCCCCAAAGGTATAGCCAAAAATTTCTGCTAACCTGGGGCTGACGTAGAGAAAATTTCCCTCTCCAAACAAGATATACATTCCCATTAGGGAGAGTTCTTTGTTGTCAGACGGTTGTGGGTCTATGTTGGGAACTTTACCGTCTGTTGGGATTGGGTGTAACTCTAGTTCTTTTTGCTGGAGTTCGTTATAGAGTCGAGCATTGTCTAAAACTAAAGCGATGGGTTCAGCCATCATCTGCATTAAACGGGCAGAATCCGGTCTAAAATAGTCAGGTTGCGAGTGCATTAAGGTCAGAATTGCCAGTATCTCTTTACCCATCAAAATAGGGATGCCAAGGGCAGAACGAACGGTGTAAGGTTGATTGGGTAGGGTTAACCAGCGAGGATCGTCCTGGGTATCGGTGACAAGTCCGACTTGGTGGTGGCGAAACACCCAGCCGGCTAGACCTTTGTCGAGAACCTGACCGATGAGTCTCTGCTTTTGTCCGCGCAGGGTCGCACCGCGAGCTAGAATACTTTCCGTAACAATGCCGTTGATATCTAGTAAAAACAAACTAGTGCCTTCTGCGCCAGTCAGCTTTTGAGCTACATTGACAATCTGTTGCAACATAGCTCTAACCATCAGCGTTCCCCTCGCTGTTTGCAGGGTGGTGATGAAGGTTCTCAGGAGATGATGTTGCGCCTCGAATGCAATTTTGGCGGTTTTAAGTTTCGTAACTTCTCGGCGCAGTAAAGCTAATTCCTGAATTAGCTGTTCTTTTGATTTATCGCGATCGCTCATTTTTATGTGTTATCCATTAAATGCACCTGAGCTGAAAACCCACGATAGAGTCGATCAAATTCCATGACTCTTGCCAATAACCCAGTGACGGCGAAAGAAACGAGAAAGAGCTGACTCTTCCAGCGATAAATAAATAGGACGCCCATGGGGACAAGTGCGGGGATTGCGCGTGACTTTCCATTGGTCTAACAAGGTCTGCATTTGTGGCAAACTCAGAGGTGTACCATTGCGAATCGCACTGCGGCAGGCTGTTGCCACTTGAGCCCCTTGCAAATCCCCACCTAAACTCAGCTCTAAAAGAGCATCAGCACAATCTTCTCGTTGTTGCAGGAGGGCGGGGGCATTACGGACTGCCCAAAGCTGTTCTCCAAACGATTCTACTTCCAAATCTAACCGTTGAAGCTGCTCAATTTGGGTAGGGGATAAATGATTGAGAATTGCTGGGGGTTCTAAGGGAATGAGCTGCCAGCGATCGCACAATTGCTCGTACAATACCCGCTCGTGGGCAATATGCTGCTCAACTAACCACATCCCCGTTGGGTGTTCTGCCAGGATGTACATTTTGTGAACCTGAGCCACTGCTTGCAATTCAATTAACCCAATGTCTGGAGTTTTCCGTTCATTACCCTCAGTCGCTTGCAGTGAGCGACTGAGGGAGTAACCGCCCTTTTCTTCTGATACCTTAAGTAGTTTTCCCACGCGCTGAGATTGAGACGCTTCTGAAAAATTGGCAGCACCAATCCGCAACGCTTTTTCGATCACCTGCGTTACCTGCTCCTGCCAGTAAGACAGGGATTGTAAGTAAATCTCAGCTTTGGCAGGATGGCGGTTCCAATCAATTTGACTCGGGCATAGTTGCAGGTGCAGGAAACAGATAGGATAGCGATCGCGGGGCAACGTTCGCGCCATCGCCGCCAAAACAGTTTGCTCCAATTCGGGCGATCGCACTAAGCGTCCATTTGTCGCCACCCGCACCCAGTCCGGACGGCGGCGGTGACAACGATCAGGCAATCCTAAAACAAGGTGAATCCTCGATAATCTATCCCCCCCGCTCCCCCGCTCCTCAGCGTTCGACTGAGCGCTCACGCCGAAGTCTCCCCC
>NZ_JADEWY010000259.1 GCF_015207375.1 Coleofasciculus sp. LEGE 07092
GGGCAGAAAACACAGCCTGTAGGGGAAGCTATTGCCGCAGATAGATGACAAAGGGCAAATGACCCATTTCCCTTATTGGATTAAGCACTGCCAGTGAACGTTAGTTCTGGGAATCTTGCCTGAGCTTCCGACATAGGACGGTTTCTGCCTTCCTCTTGCCAGTAGTTAATCACTTCAGTGGCTTGGTTGAGTATTTCAACCCGATCGGTTTCGCTAATCCAGTGTTTGGCTTCTAGCTCATTTTTAAGCTGATCCCAGGCATCGTTCCGGGGCCAGAAGAAGTAAGAAGTCAGGGGGCTAGTACCTTTGCCCACCACTTGATCGACCGCTAATGCCACGTTCTCATCTAGCCAGAGAATTTTGAGAATAAATTTAGCCAACTACACCTCCAAGGCTACACTAGGCTTTGTGAAATTAATGTACAATGATTAATTCTACTGCACGATTAAACCACCTGGCTCAGTCGTCGGAGTATTTACCTTGACTAGCTCAACCTCAAAACGCCTCACTCCCGACTCAACGGCTGTTGTTGTTTTCGATATTGATGGGGTGGTACGGGATGTAAGTGGCTCTTACCGAAGAGCGATCGCTGATACCGTAGAACATTTTACTGATGGCGCTTACCGACCTTCCCTAGCAGACATTGACCAACTCAAATCAGAAGGAGTCTGGAACAATGACTGGGAAGCGTCACGGGAGCTTGTTTACCGACATTTTGAGGGTCAGGTTCAGGGGCAATCTGAACTAAGCAGCGTTCGACTGAGCGTCTCCGCCCTGAGCACTTCGACCCTTCGACAAGCTCAGGGCATCGCAAGCTCAGTGTTCCACCTGTCGAAGGGTCACGCCGAAGTCAGCGCAATGCGTACGCCAACACCCCTCGACTACGATAGTTTAGTGACTTTTTTTAACTCCCGCTATCGGGGGTCAGATCCAGAAAATTGGACAGGGTATATCTGCAATGAACCGTTACTCTTGCAGGTTAGCTATCTGGAATGCTTGACCTCAGCGAATATCCTTTGGGGCTTTTTTAGTGGTGCCACGAGAGATGAGGCGCTCTATGCCCTCTCAAAACGCCTTAATCTTCAGACACCGATACTCGTAGCGATGGAAGATGCTCCAGGCAAACCTAACCCGACGGGTTTAATCGCAGCAGTTGAGCAACTCCAGAAACGGCATGATATTGAGGTTGAGTTGCCGACAATTTATGTAGGAGATACGGTGGCGGATATGTACACCGTTGAGAAAGCCAGAACTTTACACCCCGAACGCCATTGGGTTAGTGTTGGCATTCTGCCTCCCCACGTCCAAGAGACAGCAGAACGCCGCGAGGCTTATGAGAAGAATCTCAAACGAGCCGGTGCTGCTAGAGTTTTCAGTAATGTTCAGCAGTTAACACCAGAACAGATTTGGGAACTGCTGCAGGAACGATAAAACGTGACATCCTCTGTCGCTAATTTGTAAAAATATAGCGACAGCTTCCCAACTTCGCAGTCAGGCATTCCTACTTCCTCGGGAGTGCAACCACTTAACCGTCTGTAGGCAGCCACAGTGAGTCCCACGGCAGTTAACGCTTCATACAACACTCTGGTAGTGAAGACAATACTATAAAACTATGGGACGTGAGCTTTGACGATTTAATGGGGCGCAGTTGCGACAGGATACGCAATTATTTGCTGTATAATCCCAATGTGGAAGAGGAAGATAGGCACTTGTGCGATGGCATTGGTACGGAACAGTAAACTACGGAACGGGTAATAACGTTTTCTTTTAACTGCCAACAAATGCTGTAAACCTATTCAAGTTCCTCTTGCACCAACTTCGCTAACTTTTGCGCGGCACCCGCTTGACCCCGTACACTACGAAGGCGCGAGCGCATCTCTTCCAATTTCTCCGAATTCTCTAAATAATCAATAACCCGTTGCGCTATTTCTTGCGGCTGTAATTTACCCACCAATTCTGGTACAATTTCCTCTTTCGCCCAAATATTGGGCCACGCAAACAGACGCCCCTGTTTTAAAATTAATCCATTAATCAACTTGGCAAACCCCGACCCAACCCCTGGTAAACGTGCCAATAAACCCGGCAACCCATCCCAAGAACGCATGGCATCCAGTTGCTGAGTCGGCAGTAACACAATCATCGGGACTGCTAGAGAACCCAACTCAGCCGTATTCGCTCCTACTGTAGTCAAGCATAGACGGCATTGAGATAACAATTCATGGGCTGGAAATGTTGTATGGATTTCTATCTCTACACCAATAGGAGTTTTCAGAATAGGGAATGGGGGGTTTAGGGTATAATTATCAGAATTAGTAGTATCAGCTTCGGAAATAACTAGTTGAGCTTCACCCCACCCCAACTTCTGAATCAAGGGATTGTGCTGGGGGTCAGCAAAACGGGCTAGAGTAGGTAAATCCAAGGTTGGTGCAACTGGAATGATAAAGCGGGTTTGGGGTCTAGCGTTGTGGATATGTTGAGCGATCGCTAATCCTAACGGTACTCCTTGAATCAGTTTGGCAGGTTTAGACCCAGGCAGCAAGCCAATTAATTCTGGCAACGGATTTTGTAGCGGATGTAACAGATAATTTTTAGG
>NZ_JADEWY010000032.1 GCF_015207375.1 Coleofasciculus sp. LEGE 07092
GGCGCGATCATATCCTCCTGTCGCCAAGAGAGTACCATCGGGACTAAATTCCACCGAACGCACCCAATCTTGATGAGCAGTCAGTAAAGCGAGGAGTTTACCCGTCCTTAAATTCCACAATCGCACACCATCTCGACTAGCACTTGCCAGGGTTTCTCCGTCGGGATTGATGGCGATATCCCAAATTCGTCCCGTATGTCCCGAAAGGGTGTGTACTTGTCTTCCGGTTGTGAAATTCCAAACCTTGATGGTACGCTCATAACTGGCACTCACCAGAGTTTGACCATCGGCAGTAAACTCTAGATCACTAACAGAACTCTGATGGGCGGGAATTCTACTCAGCACTTGTCCTGTTTTCAGGTTCCACAGTTTCACTGAACCATATTTGTGTCCGCTTGCCAGGATGTCGCCATCCGGATGAATATCGAGGGCGTAGGTTTGGTTATCGAAGCGTGCCAGGGTGTAAAGAGGACGCTTCTTGAGCAAATCCCACAACCGAATGCCATCTAAACCCCCACTCACTAAGGTTTGACTGTCTGGAGTAATGGCTAATGCCAGAATATTTGTGGTATGCTCTCGAAAAAGATGAGTATAATCCCCCGTTTGCCAGTTCCAAATATTGATGATAGAATCCTGACCAGAGCTTACTAGGGTTTTTCCATCGGGTGTTAAGGCAAGGACACTGACAGAGGTCTTTTGCGCCCGAGTATTTTCTACTTCTTTACCCGTTTTGAGCAACCAAATTTTAACCTGTCCATCGTTATAGCTGCCGCCACTCAGCAAGATTTGCCCATCTGGACTGAAGGCTAGAGACTCAACGGCTGTATTATGACCGATGAGTGTGCGAACGAGTTGAGGGTTTCTCCAAACGGTAGCCGATGATGGGGATGTTGGTGTTACTGCTGGTTGAGCAGGGATATTGGGAATGGGTGGAGGGGCGGGTACGGGCAGAGGTTGGCTCAGTGCAAGCTGTGAGGATAATCCGACTAGAGCTGTAGCTGTGATTCCCAAAAGGGCGAACTGTCGGATTCGGAAATAGAGACGGAGTAAGATTTTCATGCTGGTGGTGCGGGTGATGCGATCGCTCACGATTGTCTCATTAGATAGTTAATTAGACTGATTCCCCGCCCCTTGAATGTTTGGGCAAATCGTGTGGGCGATGCGATCAGGAGAGGGTTGCTCTTGCCAGCCAGAAAGCAAGCCCAACAGCTCGGACTTCAAAAGTTTGAGAGCAGCAATTTGCTCGTCAATTATCTCAATTTTATGATGTAAATGCTGTTTTACGGCACCGCAGGGTAATTGTCCAGAGTCGTGAACGGCTAAAATATCTTGAATTTCGCTGAGGCTGAGTCCCAAAGATTGTGCTCGTTTGATAAATGCGAGTCGATTCAGAACCTCGTTGGCGAATAGGCGATAACCGGAGTCAGAGCGGGTTGTTGTCGGTGCGAGCAGCCCCATCTCTTCGTAGTAGCGGATAGTTTTTACCGATAATCCACTTTGGCTGGCAACTTCACCAATTTTTAACCAGCAGTCGAGAACAGTTTTTCCCATTTGTTGTCGAGTTGCGAATCAGCGCCAATTTTAGCAGCGGCGGTTAGAAGCGATCGCTTATCGGTGTGATTGACGCCTGGTAGAGTTAAGCATCGGCAGGGGCGGGCGAGAGGGACTCGAGGGCAGATAATGAGTGACGGGTTGCTCGACGAGTTCTTCTTCTCTCTTCTGAGTTTGCCACCAACGCACAGCGATCGCTAGCATCACCATCAGCAGACCAAAACTCAGCAGCGACCAACGCTCCCCAACACCGCCAATCACGGCATCTACAGCTCCTACAATGATGATAAAACTAGAAATGGGTTCTTTGCGGTACGCTAACTTGAAAAATCTCGGTCCGATAGCATTCATAAGGTTCTACTTAAGTATTTATTCTAATTCCAGGGTATCCGATCCGTGCCCGAATTAGCGATGGATTATTCCATTGAAGAATGCCTGACTAGAAGGGGACAAGGGGAAGCCGAAGGTGGGGAAGATGGGGGGTATTTTAATCAACATTCAGTCGGCAAATTTTCTCTTTATCTCCCCTATCTCCCCCACACCTTTACTGCAAGCCCAGCCAGGTTAGCAAACCTTGACCTGTAGCGTATTCAATGACCAAAGTCAAAATAAAACCAATCATTGCTGCTCGCCCGTTCAATCGCTCTGCATATTCGTTGAAGCCAAACTTGGGTTCTGCTAGTTGGGGGATTGTAGTTGGTTGAGGTTGTGTCATGATTCTCTAAGCCTCGCACGTCGAGTAAGTTACAATTCTTTACTAATTTTAACAGTCAAGACAAGCAAGGGTGCCTGAACAGGTAAAATAGATATGGAAGTTGGTGTACCAAAAGAAACGAAAGACCAGGAATTCCGGGTCGGGTTAAGTCCCAGTAGCGTCAGAGTCTTAGGTGAAGTGGGTCATGCCGTTTGGGTTGAGACTCAAGCGGGTGTGGGTGCTGGCTTTACCGATGAAGATTACCAGCAGGCGGGGGCAACCATAGTCTCGACTGCTGCTGATGCGTGGAATCGGGAACTGGTGGTTAAGGTTAAAGAACCTCTGAAGTCAGAGTACCAATTTTTGCAAAAGGGGCAGATCTTATTTACTTACCTGCATTTGGCAGCAGACCGCCCTCTAACTGAGCATCTCATGGATTGCTGTGTTTGTGCGATCGCCTATGAAACCGTTGAACTTAGCGATGGCAGGTTGCCCCTGCTGACTCCCATGAGCATTATTGCAGGTCGTCTTTCCGTACAATTTGGGAGCAGATTTCTCGAACGCCAGCAAGGAGGGCGGGGGGTTCTCTTGGGCGGTGTACCTGGAGTGCGCCCCGGTCAGGTGGTGATTCTTGGTGGTGGAGTTGTGGGTACGGAGGCGGCTCGAATTGCGGTCGGCATGGGAGCGCAAGTTCAGATTCTGGATGTGAATGTGGAGCGTTTGGCTTATTTAGAAACCCTCTTTGGTTCTAGAGTCGAACTTCTTTACAGCAACTCGGCACAAATTGAAGCGGTTGTTCCCCAAGCGGATTTGGTTATCGGTGCAGTTTTGGTTTTAGGGCGTCGCGCTCCTATCCTCGTGCCTGGAAGCTTAGTCCAGCAAATGCATCCGGGTTCTGTAATAGTCGATGTTGCAGTAGATCAAGGGGGTTGTATTGAGACGGTACGACCCACGTCTCACACTAATCCTATCTATATTGAAGAAGGTGTAGTTCATTATGGTGTGCCAAATATGCCGGGAGCTGTACCCTGGACGGCAACCCAAGCACTCAACAACAGTACGTTACCCTACGTTTTAAAGCTGGCGAATCAGGGAATAAAGGCTGTAGAGCTTGACCCAGTACTCGCAAAGGGGGTGAACGTACAGAATCACCGATTGGTTCATCCGGCGGTGGGAGAGGTGTTTCCTGATTTGGTTCAGGGTTTGTAGTTTAGGGTCAATCGAGTGATCAACCCTGAACTTTAGCGATCGCACAATGGGGACTTTAAGCCAAATTTAAAACTGACCAGGTAACTGTACCAACAATACCATCCCCTTCCAAACCTTTCGATCGTTGAAACCCAATCACCGCCGCTTTTGTGCGAGCACCGAAGGCTCCATCGGCTGCACCGGGGTCGAATCCTTGCTTTTGCAGGAGTTGCTGGAGTTTCTTAACTTCTGAATTAACGGCTCCTTCCTGTAAGGGGAGAAAGGGTTCTGACGGTTCGTTACGCCATTTTTGAGAAAACTCCAGTAAACTTTGGGTAGCAAGTTGTTGCTGTAGCCACTCAATTGCCTGAGTTTGGTGAGGCAAGCCGCGATAATACTTGTAAGTGTCGAGCAAATTGATCATTGAGAGGGGTTGTGGTGTTAACGGAACAGAACCCCCATCAGTTGGTTTCTGTTGCTGTTTAGAAACCCGCTCGAGTATACTCCAGGTTGCAGGTCCCACCAACCCATCAGGATCTAATCCGTGAAACTTCTGAAACGAAATCACCGCTTCAGTTGTACCCGCACCAAAGATGCCATCAATCGGACCAGGATTAAAGTTTTGAGCTTTGAGGAGTTGCTGAAGTTCTTTGACTTTGAGTCCTGTGTCACCTTCCCGGAGAATTTCTTCAACAGAAAGCCCCAGTCGCTGGCGCACCTCTTGACGCAAACGGGGCAATTGACTGTAAAGCCAGTTACCAGGACATTGGGTGGGTGAAAAGTCTCGATGTCCTTTGATATTATCAGGGTCAATTTTAGCAGCCGAGCAAATCGAAACGCATAACTCAACCAGAGCATTCCACTGATGGGCATTCATCTGGTAAGTTGTGAAGGTTCCTTCATTTTCAATGCCCGGTGACTCGTTGCCTTTATTGGTGCCAGCGTGGGCAGAACGGACGCTGCGTCCCCGTTTGATGGCATTCAAAGAACTGTGTCTGCCTTCTAAGAGAAACCCACCGGTGGTATTGAGGAAATTATGACCAGAATCCGCCCAACCAAAGCCATCCATGTGGGCTTTTTGAATGCTCCTGGCAAGGCTTTTAGCTCCTGCCAAGGTGCCTCTGGATATATCGTTGGGGGGGTTGGGAGTTGCGGTGTGATGAATGACAATATATTGGGGTAGAGTTTCTGGTGTCCAACTTTTGGGGGGACTGGCTCCCCATTCTTTGGTAGAAATGACACTAGCTGTAAATGCCATATTTATCGTTTTTCTCCGGTGGCGATCAATGTTGACCTTGAACCCAAATCGTGCTTCTCAATTGAGAAGACTCTAATTCCTAATTTATAGTTTATAACTCATCATTACCCAAAGGGAATTGTCACGGTAAAACTTGTTCCAACACCCACTTCACTTGTCACCGTAATTGTGCCGCCGTGTACATCCACGCAATTTTTGGCAACGGTTAGCCCCAATCCTGAACCCGGAATGCTGCCAATATTCCCTCCCCGATGAAAGGCTTCAAATAAGTGATCTTGATCTGAAGGAGGAATACCCCTTCCTAGATCGCTGATTTGGAATATTGCCTCTGTTGGCGTACAGATTAATTGAAACTGAATCTCATCGCCTTGGGTAGAATATTTAATCGCGTTTGAGAGTAAATTAGTCAGGATAGATCGCAGAAGTTTTTCGTCGAAAAATGCCCGCTTACAGTCTCCTTGATAGTTAAAAGTAAGGATATATTGGTTGCCAGCATTAAGTTGCATTTCTTCCACGATTTGCTGACAGAAGGGTTCGAGAGCGAGGGATGCGGGGTTGAACTCCAGTTTTCCGGTTTCAGCTCGATTGATAGTCAGAATATCTTCCAGCATTTGCCGCATTCGTTTAGCCGTCGCCTCAATACGGTTCAGATTTCGGAGCCGTTTTTGATCAGACGATTCACGGGCACAAAGTTGGAGTAACTGAGCCGATGCCAAAATGGTACTTAAGGGAGTTCGGAATTCATGGGAGGCTAAGGAAAAAAAGCGCAGTCTCAAGTGACTGAGTTCTTGCTCTCGCTCTAATTGTCGCCGTATTTCTTCTGCCCGTTTGCGTTCGGTAATGTCAAGACCGATACCGATAATATACTTGACTGAGCCATTCGCATGAAAGATAACGGTGTGAGCCCAGGAGAAAAAGTTCTGACTCCCATCCCGTGCTATCCAAGAGTTTTCAAAATCCTTGGACGTATGAGTCGTTTGCAGTTCTCTAAATTCTGATTTAAACAGCTCTATTTCTTCATCGATCAGCAAAAAGTCCCAAACAAACTTGCCTTTAACTTCGTCGGCGGAATAGCCCGTTAGTTTTTCACAGGCTTGATTGAAGTGAACGATTTTTCCTTGCTGATCAAATACGACAATCAGGGCATTCGCCGTATCTAAAATGGTTGAAACAAAGTTTCGCTCTTCGAGTAAGGCTAGCTCTGTCCGTTTGCGATCGCTAATATTTTGTGACATGGATAAGCCACCGTAGACTTCTCCCTCTTCGTTCTTCAATGGCAGTAGGTGTACCCAATAAATTCTCTCCCCCAAAGCGAATTCAAACACCCTTGCCTCACCCTTGAGTACGGCGTGATAATAGGGTTCTATCTCTGCATATACCTTTGTGGGAAACGCTTCTCCAATTGTTTTTCCGACTAAACACGCATTGGAAAGTCCCACCTCTGCCAATCCCGTGCCGTCAACGAGGGTGTAGCGTAATTCTTTATCAAACAAAGCCACTGTCCCGTTGGGGAAATTTTGAGTGAGCGTGCGGTATAGTTCTTGGGTTTTTCTTTGTTGTTCTTCTGCCTGCTTGCGCTCGATAATATCTCGCCAGGCGACAGCATATCCATCACCAAATTTGACCACACTGATTCGGTATGCTTGACTAAGATGGCGATGGGGAGAGGTATCCTCTGCATACCAAACCAATTCTTTGATAAACGGTTGACCGGTTTCTACTACTTGACAGTAGTCATCGAATAAACCGTTTTCTCGATTAGCAGGAAAGAGTTTGCACAAGCGCTTGCCAATCTGTTCAGCTTTCGTTAAGCCTGTATCCTCACAAGCTGCCCTATTGACATATTCGATGCAAAAGTCTGCGATTTTTCCTGATTCATCGCGAATGCTGGTGCAAATGCTAAAGCAGTCGAGCATATTCTCAATGGAGGTGCGGAATCGTTCCTCACTGGCTGCTAGTTCCGCTTCTAGCTGCTTGCGTTCGGTAACATTGATCGCTGTACCGAGGATATATTCTGGCATACCCTCATCATTTTGGGTAAAGACAATTTCCCACAAATGCAACCAACACCATTCCCCTTGGGCATTTTTGACGCGGACTTCCTGTTCAAAAATTTCACCCTCGTTAGCTGTGAGGTATTGTTCCTGAATCAAAGCTCGATAGGGCGAGTCTGCCGGATGCAACACCTCTGGAATAAATGGGAAACTCTTGGCTTGAATTTGAGCCTGAGTCATCCCAAAAAATTCTTCGCTGCGTCGATTTACCCAAATAATACGATGTTGAATTTGGTCGTAGATGTAGAGTAAGTTGGGCGTGGTGTCGGTGATTTGCTGGATAAAATGCTGACTCTTGCGCAGGGTTTCTTCAACTTGCTTGAGTTCAGTGATATCTTGATTAACAACAATGGCTCCGATAATCGCTTGGTCTTCATTCCACAGGGGCATGGCAGAATTCAGGATTGTTTTATAGGTGCCATCGAAACATTGAATTTTAATGACCTCATTGATAGAGGTTTCCCCCTTGGTAATTGCCCTAGATAGCGCCCATTTGTCAGGGGCAATCGGTTCTCCCGTATTTGTCCACCACCCTTTATACTCACCATACTGATTAACCCCAACATACCGAGCTCCCGCCCAGATTTGTTCCCCAGCCGGGTTGCTTTGCAAGATGACACCCACTTCGTTGGTAATCCAAACGCCGACGGGCAGGGTATCTAAAATCTTGCTGAGGAGCGCTTCCCGATATTGCAATTCCTGTTCAGCTTGTTTGCGCTGGCTAATGTTCATGGCGGCACAGGTGATGCCCACAACATTGCGATCGCTATCAAACAGAGGTTCTACGGTTAAGTCATAGTAACGAATCTGTCCATCTACGGCGATCGCAATTTCTTGACGCTCTCCTATGCCACTGGTTAGCACTCGATGCTTTACAGCGATTAGACGTTCGGCGTTTTCCGGCTCGAACAGTTCGGTTTCCAACTTACCCACCAGCGTCGAACCATCAATCCCGCTCGCCGGATTGTAAACCCAGGTGTAGCGCAACTCTCTGTCTTGATTGAAGACGACAATCGGCGAATTTTTGAGAACCACCCGAAAGCGCTCTTCACTTTCTTGGAGCGATCGAATTAATGCGGTTTTTTCAGCTTCCACCTGCCGCAGTTGAGCTATTTCTGCCTGGAATTGAGCCGTGCGCTCTGCTAGTTGCCGTTCTAACTCCTGGTCTAAACTGAGTTGTGTCTCACAGGACAATGCCCGTGCTACTTTAATATCACAACTGTTGTCTTCCAGCTTTTGCCATGCATCCTGTACAGGTAAAGAGTCAGTGAACAACTGCCGAAGCTGACAGTACACCCCAGTGAGTAGCCCTAGACTAAAACCGTTGGCAATTGCCACCACCAGCATCGGATTGGGCAAATGGGTTAGTGCAGAGGGTACGGCAATTATAGTCCAACAGGAAAAAGCGATCGCGCCACTGAGTATCAGTAACGCCAAACCTAACCCGCCGACTGTAATTTTTTGTTCGATAGATCCGTTCATAGGCATTCAGCACTCTGGACTAGCGATATCCCCGGCAGGACTTGATATGTAAAATTATCGGGCAAAAGCCGCCCATTGATTTCAGCTTAAAGAGTTCAATACAGTAATGAGCGATGCATTGCCTCTCACTAGAGTTGATACAGTTAAAAACAGCAAGACGCTCTAACTCATCTGTTATACAACGTAATACCTCAGTTGAACATTAACATCCGTTCAAATCGTCAAAAATCTAGCCTCGATTAGACTTCTTGCAACTGTTCCCATTCCCTATTCCCCATTCCCCTTGAGATGAAGCTCTTATTAGTTGAAGACGATCTACCTCTGGCAGAAGCCTTAGCGGAAGCCCTCACTGATCAACAGTACGTTGTTGATGTCGTCAATGATGGTGAAGACGGCTGGAACCAAATCACAGCCCTTGAGTATGACTTAATTTTGCTAGATATGATGCTGCCCACCCTAGATGGCGTCAGCTTGTGTCGGCGGGTGCGCTCTCATGGCTGTAATTCTCCTATCTTGATGATTACAGCTCGCGACACGAGTACCGATAAAGTGAATAGCTTGGACGCGGGAGTTGATGATTATATCGTTAAACCCGTCGATCTCCCAGAACTTTTGGCGCGGGTGAGAGCATTGCTGCGACGGGGAACAACGTCAGCACCGGTGCTGGAGTGGGGAGGCTTACAACTCAATCCCAGTACCCATGAAGTCACTTACAACGAAGAACCCCTACACCTAACTCCCAAAGAATATTCTTTCCTCGAGCTATTTTTGCGCAACGGGCGACGGGTACTCAATCGCAATTTTATCATTGATCACTTATGGTCACTAGAGGAACCTCCATCGGAAGATACGGTCAAGGCTCATATTAAAAGCTTGCGCCACAAACTCAAAAAGGTAGGCGCTCCAGACAACTTGATTGAGACGGTTCACAGCGTTGGCTATCGCCTCAAGCCCATTTCTTAATGTTTTCTTTAGAAAGTTCCCACCTTTCCTTTAGGGTTCTTACTCAAATTTTTCACTTTTGAAGTGTACTCTCAATACTGTTAGGTTACGTCCTACCGGGTTATTCCGTCTTCTCAAGCTGCTTCCAGGCATTTAGGGAACTCTGATTGCTGGCAGCGCTATTGTCATCTCCATCTGGTAGCCCATGAATTTGAGGAAACAGACAATGTCTAAAACCATGTCCAAAAGGATCGTGGACTTAGGACTGCGACTCGTCAATGAAGAAATTGACACGGCTTTGGAGCTGTATCCAGATGAAAGCTACAAAAAAGCCTTTGCAATTCCCGAATTGCGTCAGCGGTTAGTTGACTATGTAATGGCAGGAATTCCAGAGGCTTATATCTGCAATCCTGATACACCCAACCCAAGCAAGTTTCCCTATCATTCCTTAGAACTGCGTTTGCGAGTAGAACAGTATGTTCATTGGGGGATTGAGTATATCTTAGAAACCCATGCCGATTTAGGCGAGGGCACATTACCCAAAATAGCTCACTCAAGTTACCCGTCTAATTATCTAGCAACAGCCTTGTAAGGAGTAAAATGTAGCCTCCTTGGGGTACAGCTAAACTTGAGTCCTACGTTAAACAAGCCGTTTGAGAATTGGCGATCAAGACTCACTCAAAGGGAGAGATGGGGCTTGACTCTCTGTTCATCAATTCATACCTGCCTTTGCCGTCTACGTTGTAGTTACACACTCTATTGGTTATGTCTCAATTTTTTTCTCCTCTACCCACTAAACATACCGAGCAGATGCTTTGCTGCTATGTTAACGGAACGCAAAAGATGTTGATAGCTCGGATTGCCAATAGTCCTAACTATCATTTCGAGCGAGTTATTTTCCCCCAAGAACGCTACTTGTTTAAAGCACCACCCAATGCTCAACTCGAAATACATCGGCATAGTGAAATGGGGATGACCCTAGCTGATAGCATTCCCTGTAATTATCTGCGGGTTTCTGAAAGCCGTACTAGCCGCAGCAGTGAGGCTATTCCCAGTAAGAGCGCCTGAATTATACTGCAAATTACCCCCTTAAACAAGTACCTAAGTCGTACTTTTAACAAAACTTAAAGAGCTTTTGAGGAGCGTATGGGGTGTGGGGTTTAGGGTGTGGAGATAATCAAAGTCGGAACACATCGACATAAACCCCATCCGAACCCACTTTTCGAGCCGGGGCAGGAGAATCGTAAACCACTAACAAACAATTAGACTGTCCCAAACAGGGGAACAACGCCAACCCCTCGGCGCGATCGCGTCCTGGTGTAATGGGTAGGTCGAATAAAACCTCTAAATCTCCCGATTCAATACTCCCTAAACTGTCTCCAGAGCAATCTAACAGATTTTTGTGGCGAAAAAGTCGCATTGCTCCCTCCAGCTCCATGGTTGGACCTGCCAGAATTAGCAGATCATCGCCATGCCAGCAGAGTTCCCGCACTCCCAAACCCTGTAAATTTACAAAATGCTTTTTGTAGAGTGATCCGTTTTCACCGATTTCCTTGAGCGTTAAAATACCAGGTTCGGTTTCGGCAACTTCTATCTCTACAATTACTGCCCATCCACGCAGCACCGGACCTCGAAATCCCAGAAAAACGCGATCGCCCCGAACCGCCAATCCTTCAATATCAAATCCATTGTCTTTGCTCGGCAAGGGAAAGGTGACAAAAGGTCCGAGGTGGCTATCCTCTTTCAGGGCTTCTATCAAGATATTAGTGGTTTCCGTCTTTTGCAGGCAAGCGGCTGTCAGTCTTTCATCAGGATTATCAGGATGGGAATAGGATTTCATTAATTCCCCACCCAATACGGGAATGCGAGCCAGCAAATAACGGTTAGCATCCGTCTTAATTTTGGCAAGTCGTTTGATATCCTTCTGGGGTTTTTTTCCCTTGGCTTTTCCCCGCTTGGTGCTGTGGGAACCTGTTACCCAAAGATAAGAATCGGCATAATCCATTCCTTCAATATCGATTTCATCGTCTTGATTGAATAGCTCGACGAAATCACCCAGAAAAAAAGACTGGTGTGCGCCAAAAACATAAGGCTCAATCAGAGATAGGCGCTCAATGCCTAAGAGTTCATCCGAACCAACCCACAAGCTACCATCTGGTGTAAAAGCAGCGGCAGATAGGTCTTCTAAAAAATCATCGGTTTTATCATTATCATTGAAGCGAAGCAGAACACGGGTTAGTAAAAAGGGGTTCGTCATAGGAGTCAAGTGACAAAGTTATGGTATAAAAAAAATTAGCTGCTCTCGCCTCCAGTGAACGAGAGCAAGCCGATCTGCCGTCAAATCTACCAACCGATGAACCACACAGCAGCTTAACGATTAAAACTTATCCGTTTCTGGCTTTGGACCAACGCTACCAGGTTGGTTGAGGAAGAAATTACTAGCCCCATCATTTTGATAAATGCAATCAATTTTGGGTTCAGCTTCCAACGGACCGGTAAAGCCAAAGGTATTCATACGGTTTTTACACTCGCTTACCTGCTTTGAGCTTACGAGTTTCTGCTTTTCTAGAATTGCCCAGTTATTTCGGCGTAAAACACACCCCGGTCGCATACTGGGTTGAGTCACATAAACATTGAAGGGGTTGAGGGTTAAAAATACTCGCATATCAGTAACCATAGCGCTAGCTCCGTACTGAATACACAGTTCAGGATTCGGTGCACTACGGTCGATGACTTCACGGGACGCAACATTTTCTGGATTGAGACTCGCCGTGGAGCTAAACGCAATACCAACCCCAACTCCCAGCACAAAAATGCCCCCTAAAATAGCTAAGATTGTGGCATTGAATATAGAAGGGAGAGAGGGCTTGGCAGGTGGGGTATCGCGGACGGGAGACCTAGATCTACGTTTCATAGTTGCTGAATCAAGCTGTAAGAGAATCGGCAGGAAGTGGTTGGAACCTTCCTCCTTCTTCCAGTATGCCTATAGATGCCCCTAGTCGTCTAAGGACAGAACCCCAGATGGATAAAAATTCCATTGCTTCTTGTGGGGGTTTCATCAACCAACCATTGAACTGGCTAAGAAAACGACTCCTACTGAGCAAATGCCCAAGCCTAAAACGCGCTGGATTGAAAAAGCTCGCTCACTCCATTGACTCAGTAATAGTTTACCCCCCATCATTGCCCCCAGAGCGATCGCCCCTTGGATGAGGGTAAAACCTAGTAGGTAGGCAAAGAGCGGACTCATCTCGGCTCCGATGATTGCTTCACCATAAGCATAACCATGGAACAAACCGGCGATCGCAGCTAGGGCTGTTATTATCTGATAATTCAGCTTCTGCTTTAAGATCAGCATCACCCCAAAGATAACTACTGAGCCAGAAATTGCCAGTTCAGCCACAGGTAAGTCAATCGCCAGCAGGTGAGTTCCCGTACCTACCAGAGCAGTCAGCAAGAAGGCAACTGGGATAAAACCACCACGAACTACGCTAGCCGCTAATAACCCAACCGCAATCACAAATGCTAAATGGTCAAACCCAATCACTGGATGTGCTAGTCCTGACATAAACCCTTCAAAGATGTTGGCAGGGGTTCTACCACCCATAGGATGGTGTGCCGAAGCGCGTTCAGCAGCACCTAAGACGCCAATCCAAACCAGTAGGGCGATTTGAACAATGTCAATCCCTTTTTTTCGCAGATGAGAGATTTTTGACTGATAGTGCCGAATAGCAGAATGATTGAACTCCAATCCTTTACTCTTCGATTTCATAGATATCCCAGAATACTTCGGAGAATGCCAGATCCTGTAGAGCCACTCCGCTAACGCGATCGCTAACGGAAAACCCCTTCACAGGGTAGAGGAGAACAACATAGCACATAGGGCGTGTCTATTGTAAATCAAAGAAACACCTACCACTTCTTGTCGGGCAAGAATTTACCACACATGATGACTTTGACGCGATCGCCTTTTGGGTCTTCTTCCTTCTCCACATCCAGGGTAAAATCGATAGCGCTCATAATCCCATCCCCCTACTCCCTGCTTTCATCAGGGTGTACCTCACCAGATAGAGAAACGCTATAAATCCCGCTAGAGTGAAGGCAGAAGGATTAACCCTTCAACCTTCAACCTTCTAACCTGCAACCCTCCGTCACTGCCAGACAAAAAGTTGAGCTTCGTAACCGCCAATATCAATCATGATGCCATCATCCCCGACTTCCACATCGTAATCCCTCGTCCACTCGTGCCACTTACCCGCTGCTGAGAAGTTCGGAATGCGATAGCCCGCTAGGAAGTTGTCGGAGAAATTCGCCACCACTACAACACGAGAACCTTCATCATTCCAGCGGCTATAAGCTAATACTTTGGCTTCTGGATTTTCATGGATGAATTCAATGTTTGCGGTGTAGAGGGCATGATTGTTTTTACGGAGATGAATTAAGCCCTTGCAAAAGTCCAATAGACCGCGATTCAGGTCATGTTCGAGTAGCGTCCAATCGATTTTAGCTTCCTCTTGGGTTTTGTACTTATACTCGCCAAACTCTTCACCCATCAACAGAAGAGGCACTCCGACGGCTGTGAAAACTAGGACAGCGCCTAACTTTCTCCGCTTAAACGCTTCCTCATCCACAATGCCGCGATCGCCTAACTCTGCTAAAACATGATTATGGTCGTGATTAGTTAGATAATTAACGACATTCGTGGCACCCATGAAGCCTTGACGCTTGCAATCAATCACATCCTTAAGGCGTTCGATATCAAAGGTATCCCCACAGATATGTTCGAGAACGCAATGATAGAAACTGTCGTGCCAACAGGCATCCATCGGTCCGTCTACATTCGTGATACTCGTCGTTTCAGGAATGTGTTCGGCAATGGCGTAAAACGGCTTCGCACCTGCCGCTTTTTTAGCTTCTTGAACAATCCAATGCATGAAATCATAGTTGGCAATTTGTCGCGCCGCATCGAAGCGAATACCGTCGATATGATACTCTTTCGCCCAAAAGCGTACTTGATCTCCCATAAACTTACGGGCTGGATAAGTATCCAGGTTATCATCGTAGAATTCGTAATTAAACTCAGGTCCCCAGTTGTTATCCGGGTCACGGGGGGAGTGATGATACCAGTAATCGTGGTCAATTTGCGTCAGAGGACTTTCGGATTCTGAGTGATTATAAATCCCGTCCATGATGACGCGAAGTCCACGGGCATGACACTCATCGATTAGGTGTTTCAACTCGTCAGTTGTGCCGTAGCTAGATTCGGTAGCGAAGAAGTACCGAGGGTTATAACCCCAACTATGGTCGCCTGGATATTCCTTAACTGGCATCAACTCGATTGCGTTAATTCCCAGTTCGCACAGGTAATCTAATTTTTCAATAACGTGCTTGTATTGACCTCTGGCGTAGGGATCATCTTCGCCACCGGAAAAGTCCCCAACGTGGAGTTCATAGATAACTAACTCATGATCTGCAGGTAAAGGTTTATCATCATGCATCCAGACGTAAGTATCAACAATTCGTTGACCGTCTTTGATCCGGGCGAGGCAGTTCTGAGTGGAGTTTTCAATATCCGTAGCATAGGGATCATTGACATCTACCCATTGATCGGGTTCAAAAAACCAAGATTTGGATTGAATGCGGAATTTGTATTTATAAACACCATCCTCAAGGTCAACTGAGGTACGGAAATAACCATCCTTACCTTTCTCCATTGGAATTTCTTCCCAGTTGGAAAAAGACCCAATCAATACAGCTCCTTTGTTATACGGAGCAAATAAAGCAAATTCAATTGGAGCGGTCATTTGACCCCCTTAGGGTGAAAGAAGGATTAATAAAGATAGCGATTATTTTAAGGTGTTTATTCCATCAGTAGCTATCCATCTGGGGATAGAGGTGATGAAATTGCAGTTTTGACTTGGGATGGTGTAAACAGAAGTTTTCCTAGGTGGAACCGCAATCTCAATAGGCGAGAAGTGTTCAAGCTTTTAGCCGTTTAGTTTTACCAGGTTCTAGCCCGCAGAGTTGGGTATGAACGGATGGAACAATGGGTTGCTCAAATGGGTTATGGCAATCAAAATAATTGATTGCCATTACTCTTTACTCTTAGAAATTTGGTACTTTATTTTGACTGTGACGCTGATTAATCAAATCCCGAATCATACCTCGCACCAGCTTTTAGAAAGGGTTAGGGGATTTTCTCGTCATTACTTCTTGAGGAGCTTCTTCAAACCGTAACCTGCAAGTCCAATTACTGCACCAGCAGCCGCAACAGGAGCCATACCTATTGTTTAGATTAAGCAGTTTTTGGAATGGCAAAAGCCCTCTGTTGAGTTCACAGAGGGCTATGAAGCTTAGAAAATGTTAAAATTTTATTATCGACTTCTACTTAAACTTCAGCAATAATTCTTTCTATAACGCTCAAGTCGTCCCTGAGAGCCTCTATTCTTGCCGTCACCTGCTCAAGCTGTGCTTTGAGGGTAGTAGCATTTTGCTGATGAGAAAGTTTACGCTCCAAAGCTTTACGAGCTAAATCCTCACGTTCTTGCTTCATAGCCGCTTCAGCGACTCGATGCCAGGAGTTAACTTCATGTTGGGACTGGGAGTGCTGTTGTTGGATAAGGGAATTGCTGGCAGTTAAACAGGCAATTTCCTGCTGTATACTCAGTTTGATTTGCTTAAGGAATTCAAGGACTTTTTCAGGATTGTCAGTAGTTTTTGCCTGATCAAGAAGCCGATTCAGACCATAGGCACCCAGCCCTACCACCGCACCCGCTGCCGCAACGGGTGCCATACCAACGCCTACAGCGGTTCCAGCAAAAGCTAATCCCATCCCACCAACGGTGGAAGAAACCCAAGCACCACCCATTGCTCCAACGGCAGCAGCACCCAAAGCCGAAGCATCTTTATTCTCTATCGCTTTTTTGCCCCCGTAAGTGGCTGCACCTGCCATCGCTCCTGCTGCTACAACCGGAGCCATGCCAACACTGATTCCTCCAAATCCTCCAACTAATCCCATCCCCCCAACGGTTGCGGAAACCCCAGCGCCTGTAGCCGCTCCTGTAGCAATAAAGCCTGTGCCTTCTACAGGCTCAAGCTTACCTGTCATATCATTAAAGTTAGCTTTAACTATCCGGCTGATGCGATCGCCTAAAGCCATGTTAATGTCTTTCCTTGTGAAGGCTATGGGTTATCTATAGCTGAATGGCACTGACTTAAGGATGGTGGGCAGTGTCCAGCCTACGCATTTTCAAGGCTTTCAGCTATCGTTTGAGGCTTATTTCAGTGCCATTCTCCCTAAGATATCATGAGAAAATTGACCTGAGTTTAACAAACGAGTTTTCAATGACTGCCATAACTCCCAACTCCCCCAAACACAAAAAAGCCAAAGCCCTCAAACCCTCCAGCCCCCGCCCCGCCAAAGAACTCTGTAGCGAATGCGGCTTGTGCGATACATATTACATCCATTATGTCAAGGAAGCTTGTGCATTCCTCAACCAACAAATTGCCGAACTCGAAGAACAAGCACACGGGCGCACTCGCAATCTAGAGAATCCTGATGATTGGTACTTCGGCGTCAACCAGCAGATGATGGCTGCACGCAAAACCCAACCCATCGAGGGGGCGCAGTGGACGGGAATTGTTAGCACCATTGCTATTGAAATGCTCAATAGTGGCAAAGTAGAAGGCGTCGTCTGCGTACAGAATACCAAAGAAGATCGCTTTCAACCCATGCCCGTTATCGCCCGGACTCCAGAAGAAATCCTGGCAGCACGGGTGAATAAACCTACCCTCTCTCCTAATCTTTCCGTATTAGAGCAAATCGAGCAGTCAGGAATGAAGCGGCTGTTAGTAATTGGCGTGGGTTGCCAAATTCAGGCATTGCGAACCGTTGAAAAACAACTCGGTTTAGAAAAACTCTATGTTTTAGGAACCCCCTGCGTAGATAACGTTACCCGTGCAGGATTGCAAAAATTTCTAGACACGACTAGCAAGTCACCTGACACGGTGGTGCATTACGAGTTCATGCAAGATTTCCAAGTTCACTTCAAACACGAAGACGGTTCCATTGAGAAAGTCCCCTTTTTCGGACTCAAAACTAACCAACTTAAAGATGTCTTTGCCCCATCCTGCATGAGTTGCTTTGATTACGTCAATTCCCTGGCTGATTTAGTCGTAGGTTACATGGGAGCACCCTTTGGCTGGCAGTGGATTGTCGTTCGCAATGATACCGGGCAAGAGATGCTGGATATGGTGCAAAACCAAATTGAAACGCAACCTGTCACATCTAAGGGAGACAGGCATCAAGCGGTGCAACAAAGCATTCCTGCCTATGATAAAGGTGTCACTCTGCCGATGTGGGCGGCGAAGTTGATGGGAGTAGTGATTGAAAAAATTGGTCCTAAAGGGTTGGAGTATGCGCGTTTCTCGATTGACTCCCACTTCACTCGTAACTATTTATATATGAAGCGGTATCACCCGGAGAAGTTAGAGGCGCATGTACCGGAGTATGCCAAGCGGATTGTGGGGCAGTATAAGTTGCCTGAAAGTTAGTTTCTGATGCGGCAGGAGACTTCCTTTATAGCCGCAAGGCTTAACGGCAGAGAATATTACACTTTCTCTTGTCAGCCCTTGCTGAAATCAGCCCTAAAAAAACTTTCCACCACTCCGGTTTGGGTGGTTTCAGGGCTAGCTGAGTGGGAAAATGTTCAAACAGGATATCTAGTTCACTTTGCCCAAATTCGTTCCATAGCTTCTCAATCGGCTTGAATTCCTCTTGGTGAGGGAAACGGGGAGCATTGCCGATTAGGGCTTGAGCGTGTTGCGTCAAAGGCTGAAAGTGGATTGAATAGCACAATCCTGCGACTGGGTGGTTTTTGAGTTTAAAGCAGGGAAAAAATTCTGGAAAGCGTTTCTTAGACTCTCGAAAGCGATTATAGATGTCCTTTTCCCAGTGATTTAGGGTGATAGTATCAAGTCCTTCCAGTTGCTTATCTGTGATACGGGTTGGATCATGCAGTAAGTCCATAACGTCTCTCTTGCGAACAGCTCAATTCACCCATTAATCCTAGAGGTTAAATGTGACAGTTGTATGACGAACAGATGAAATTATGATAGTTTCCTGAAAGCGGTTCTCATACTGATGAAGTACAGCCCTCACCCCCTAGCCCCCTCTCACTCGCTTTTTGAGAGGGGGAAATGTACCTCAGTAGATTGGGAAACGTTATAAAGCGATCGCACTTTATCCCCAACTATTCATAAAGTCGCCGCCAAAAAATCCCGATGCATCAGCGCTCGATCTACCAATGACTGAATCTGTTCACGACTGAGGGGTTCACCGTTAACGTAATGTTCTAACCAGATTTGACTGATTAAATTCGCGTCATCGGGCAACTGCCCCAACTCCCATCCCGGCAACTTCAACTCTGCCATCAACTGACTAACCTTAGGATCGTAACTGAGTGCAAAACAGCGACATCCTTCTGCTGCTGCCATAATCAGGCTGTGGAAGCGCATCCCAATTGCCATTTCCACCCCCCGAAATAACCCTTTCAACTCTCTAGGGTCATCTAAACAGAAAATCTGATTAGATCCGGTAAGCTTAGACTGGATAGACTGAGCGATACTTAGGTCTTGGGATGTCTGGAACGGCACCAGTAAGATGCAGGTTTGCGTCGCTTTTTGAAAGTCTACCAGTGCTTGGGTAAGAGTAGCAAGACGTTCTGGGGTGAGGGTAGGATGCGATCGCAAACTCACTGCGACTCTGGGTGCAGGCAAATCCCACAACCCTGGTACAGGTTTCGACTCCAACGCCCAAACCGGATCAGGTGCAATTAGAAACGGAATTTGCCAATTTGCCAGGATATCCGCCGAACCACCATCCCGCACACTTACCCCCGTACACCCACTAAAGCACTGCCGCGCTATCCACTGAGTCATAGAACGCTTCAAAGGACCAATTCCCTGCGCCCAAGCAATGGTTTTCAAGCCTTTTTTCTGCGCCAATCCCATCAAACCAGCGTAATAAATAGGACTAGCAACACTCGTAACATCTTGAATTAAACTACCACCCCCCCAGATAAAGCTATCTGCCCGACGCATCACCTGCAATACCCTGAACGCAGAAGTGCGATCGCACGTCTGCACCCCATAACGCTTGCGCGTCTCACCAGGATTACCAGACAACACCAAAGGCGTCACTGACTCCGGCAGCATTTGCAACAGCGACGCCAGCAGCGCCTCATCGCCACCATTACCCTTCCCGTAATATCCGCACAAAATTGCCCGTGTCTGACCCATGGAAAAACTTTACCAGTTTTCTGGAGATTCATGGAACGGTAGGATATAAATTGGGCTTTAATTGTCAAAAATCTCTAATTCCCCATTCCCCCTATATGCACGCCCTATCAATTCCCACTTGGATCGTTCACATCTCCAGCGTTATCGAATGGATAGCCGCCATCTGGTTAATCTGGACATACGGCGAAGTCACTGGCAATCGTTACTGGTGGGCGTTATCCTGCGCCATGTTACCTGCATTGGTAGGTGCTATGTGCGCCTGTACTTGGCACTTCTTTGACAATCCTGAATCCTTAGAATGGTTAGTTACTGTTCAAGCCTCTATGACTGTAGTGGGAAATTGTACTCTCTGTGCTGCTGCTTGGTGGATTTGGCGGTGTGTACGGCAGTCTCATTCCAACTCACCAGAAAAAACTACCAAAGCTAAGACAACCGCTGACGTTTCCTGACAAGAGAGTCATGATTTCTAAAGATACTTTATTTGCCCTTTCCCTATTTCCCTACCTAGGATTTTTGTGGTTTATCACTCGTTCCGGGCAAACACCTCGTCTAGCGCTGATTGGGTTTTATGTCCTATTGATTTTTGTTGCCGTTACCATTCCTGCTGGGATTTACGCACAGGTGGCTTATGGGGAAAAGTTAGCTAACGTGGATTGGTTGCACGGTAGTGCAGAGGTTTTCTTAACTCTATCTAATATTTTAGTAGTCCTGGGTTTCCGGCAGGCGGTTATGGAAAAAAAACAGTCATCTTCTTGACTCCCGTAAACTATGAAAAAGTACTATTCATTAAGGCTGATTATCAGGTTCTGGGAATTGATATCTCGGAGTCAATGATTGCGATCGCACGAAAGAGAGTGCCAGATGCAGAGTTTAAGGTTGAATCCCTTTTTAAGGTTGACATTCCGCCATGTAAGGCGGTGATATCGGTTGGTGAATGCCTCAACTACCTGTTCGATCCACAGAGCGATCGCTGCTATAGTGAGGCGATCGCTATCTAGAGATGCATCATCTGTAAAATTCTGCTCAAGCGCCTAAACTGCATCAATCGTCCTGTTACTAACCAAATTTTTCCTTAATCCAATTGAAAATTTCTCCTGACAGGGTAACCGTCTAACTGTAAACTTTGACAGTGGAGCTTAAGGTAAGCCCACGTCCCTCTGTTCCGTGAGACTATCCAAAATTACTCCTCTCAAATTCGTAACCTTACACCGCCCTGAGGAACGTTAATGGTGAAACTGCACTGGCTATTACCCAGTTTTCTGGGGTTTTTTTGGCTGTCATTACCTGCTCAAGCTGCGAAACTGCTATCGTGGCGCTTTGATGCCAATCAGAATCAACTGGTTTTTACAACAGATGTAGGAGTACAACCTAGAGTACAACTTATTGCCAACCCAACCCGTCTAGTAATTGACTTGCCTGGTATCGCCTTAGATCGCTCCAAAATAGAGCAACTGGTGGGTGGGACAATTCGGGCAGTACGGGTGGGGCAATTTGATTCCCAGACAACCCGCTTAGTGGTTGAACTCGACTCGGGCTATACGATTAATCCCCAACAGGTTTTTTTCCAACAATTTGCTGCCAATCAATGGAGGGTACAATTACCCCTGCCGCAACGGGTGGTACAGCTACCCTCTTCAACGCCCTTTCCGTCACAAACTCCCGCCGTACCTCCTACTATCAGCAATCCTCCCGCCGGATTTCCCCAAGTTCCCAACCGCCGTATTGTGGTAATGGTCGATCCTGGACATGGTGGCAAAGATCCGGGAGCGGTTGGATTGAATGGACTGCGAGAAAAAGATGTAATTCTGCCCATTTCCCAACAGGTGGCAGCCATCTTGCAGCAACAGGGAATTCAAGTGATTCTGACGCGCACGAGCGATTACTTCGTAGACTTGGCACCGCGAGTAGACATGGCAAAACAGGCTAACGCTGATTTGTTTGTTAGCATTCATGCTAATGCGATCGCTCGTCGTTCTGATGTGAATGGTTTGGAAACCTATTATTACTCGAATGGTCAGCGCCTTGCCCAAACTATCCATAACAGCATTTTGCAGAGTATGGATATTAAAGACCGAGGAGTGCGACAAGCCAGATTTTACGTTCTGAGGAACAATCCCATGCCAGCCGTACTCGTCGAAGTAGGCTTTGTCACGGGTGCGCAAGACCAACCGCGATTAGCCACACCTGAGTACCAGAACCAAATGGCGCAAGCGATCGCTCGTGGTATCTTACAGTACATTCAGCAAAACTTTTAGGTTTTCTCTTTGTATTCGATTCCAGCCAAAACAGCGAACCTGAACCTGACTTTGCTATTTTGAGGAAACGAGCGGATAATTACCGCTTCGCTCTTCCCAAAGCCGATGATGTTCTGCTGGTTATTGAAATTGCTGATTCGACCCTTAAGTATGACCGAGAGGTTAAACTTCCACTCTATGCCGAAGCAGGGAGTTCTGATTAGCTGATCAGTAAGTTGGCACGGGTTGCCCCCTTAGTCTCCCCCATTCTGGGCTACCATGTACACACATCTGGCTTCTAGCTGACCAATACTGTCTACCTGTTAGTCGCTTCATCGCTAGCGGTAAATGAGAGAATGCGATCGCCTCTCTCATTGAAAAACATCAACCGATTTCGCCGAAGCCTATAGCGCGTAACAGATTGTAGCGCTTGCAGATAGTTTTGTTCCTGTTCCATTATGCCCTCTGGCTGCTGACAAGCCATCTCGGTAAATTCAATTCGATCAAAGATCAGTCCCTTGCCATTCATCCCATAGAATGCTCCGTAGCGATTGCAACCAGCAGAACCCGTCATCCGACCGTCAGCAAGGGTGGCTGTAATTTCGGTATTGGGTAATACGTCCCTACCCCTGTAGGATGAGAGTAGCCAACGTTGGTTATCCAAATTTGCGATCGCTCGAGTCGAAAAAGATTGTCCTAATCCTAGACTCTTTAACTCTTCTAGAACTTCAGGCGACCAAGGACGCACCGAACCAAACGCACCATCATAAACCGCACTCCAATTTCCGTTTTCCTCATTCTCCCCAAAGAAGAGATAACGTTCTCCCGGTTCGGTAATAATATTTTGGCAAGAGTTACTATTAAATCCAGTCAGGGTGACGACTTTGGGACCGGAACCCTTGAAATAACGATTGACTCGAATAGTTAACGTGTCCCCATTAACCTGAGTGACAGTTCCTTCAAAGACATAAGGGGTTTGGCTAACTCGTTGTTCGATAGTAGCAGGACTGCTTCCCGGTGCAGGACGACAGGCAGCAGCAGGTTTAGTCTGCATCAGACTCAGTGCGATGAAGATAGGTAAACCGAGTCCTAAAAGTCGCAGCCATTGGCGAGAAGTGGGTAGTGGGTTGAACATCGTAGAAGAAGGTTGTTAACGTTGATAAAAAGGCGTAGTAGCTTTATCCGCGCCTCTTTCCAAGATGACCTTGTTTAGCTAGTAACCGAGCCACCGTTTCAAATAATGAAACTGATTTAACCGCAACTTATGCCAACAATTACGTGAAATTAACCAGGTATACCCCCTGATTTGGATATGCTAGCGTGGAAAATGCTTATATGCTGTTGAACCAGCACCAAACCCAGCTATCCCGACGCAAGTCGCCTCAATCCTCATGACACGGTTATACGATTTATTCCTCAAAGGTGGACCGGTGATGTGGCCCATTTTGGGGTTATCGATTTTAGCAATATCTTGCGCTCTCGATAGAGCCTGGTTTTGGTTCCGGTTGTTAAGCCAAGAAAACCGCATCGTCCATGATGTACTGGATGCAGCACCCTACGACTTAAAAAAAGCGGCAGATACTGCCGATTATGCTCGATTTTTGCCCATTGGTCGGTTTTTGCTGGCTCCCCTCAAACTCCGGCAACCCACTCCTGAAACCTTTCGTCTAGCAATGGAAGCCGCAGGGGATAAGGAGTTCGTGCAAATGCGAAAGGGTGATAAACTTCTGGAAACCGTAGTTGCCCTTGCCCCCCTACTCGGTTTACTGGGGACGGTAACAGGTTTGATTGGTACATTCAACAACCTCAATATTGGCGGTGGAGGTACATCGGTTGAAGCGTCCAAAGCTGCTGCTGGGATTGGTGAGGCGCTAATTACCACAGCGGCAGGTATGATTGTGGCGATTATTGCTCTAATAATCTTCCGAGTTCAGGTAACTTTGCAGTCTCAGCAAATCGATTACTTTTCGGAAGTCGGGACTCAGTTAGAGTTAATCTACCGTCAATTTTGGTACGAATCTTCTGTTCCCAGCCCCAGTCGTTCCTTACCGAGTTCTACGGCTTACACGAGTGATTCGGTGTCGGTAGAAGAATACTCTCCGTAAGTTATGCGATTTAGAAATCGACAACCAGGTTCGTCAATACCAGAAGTCAATTTAGTGCCGATGATGGATGTGTTGATGTCAGTTTTGACTTTTTTTATTATCATTTCGATGGGTTTTACGACTCAGATTACAGCAGATGTTGAACTTCCCGAAGCTGGACCTGCTAAGGTGAGTGAGAATGGCGCTGGTGCGAGAGCTGAAAAAACGCCTGATCCGCTAATTATTGGGTTGAACGCGCAAAATCAAATCTTGTTAGCTAATAAACCAGTGAATAAAGAGCAGATGGGGGAGGCAATACTATCATATTTGACAGAGAAACCGGATGGAGTTGTGGTTTTGAAGGCAGACCGGAAGTTGTCGTACAAGCAGGTTGAACAAATTTTAGGTGAGATGCAGAAAATAGGAGGCGATCGCGTTTCTTTGGCACTTCAGTAGAATTTTAGATTTTAGGTTTGATCTCACATCTTGTACCAGTCTCACTAACCGCCAGTGGTTTAAACCACTGGCTCATAGCTAAAGTCCTCTTAAGTGGACTTAAGCTATTAGCCCGGAGTTTTAACTCTGGGCGGATTTTCGGGTTTACTGACAATGGTGCAAGATGTCAGTTTGATCGGAGATATACCAAAAGCCACTCACTCCCCATTCCCCACTCCTTCCTCCATGCGCTTTAAAAATCAGCGATATAACTCCTCACTACCAGTCATTGACCTCATCCCGATGCTCAACGTAATGATGTCAGTACTGGCATTTTTTGTTCTTATCTCTACTACATTGGGTAGCTTACAGGTAGTAGACGTGCAGTTACCTAGGGATGAGGATGGTCAAGTTCAGCAAGCCAATCCACCAGAACCCCTGATTGTGAGGTTAAATCGACAAGGGCAGCAAGTGCAAATTGTAGTGGGTGAACAACCGATTGGTAAAGAGCAACTATTCCAAGAAATGCGAGGATATTTGGGGCAAAATCCTAAGGGTGCCGTCCTGCTGACGGCTAATCCGGATGTGGGTTATGAACAAGTCGTGCAGTTGTTAGCCGAAATGCGAGATGTGGGAGGCGATCGCGTTTCTCTGGGGATTGAAAGCAATTGATAATACCTTCTTCCTAGCGTGGCTTTTCTTTAGATGGGATAATGACTGTTATGGGATTATCATCTTGATCGTGTGCAGGTGCAAATATCAGATATATTTCAAATTCACTCTGCTTTACTTTGTAAATAGTCCCTCCTCCATAATTCCCTTCTTCCGATAAGGATTCAAATCCTAGTCCTTTTAGTTGCTTATTTAAGCTCGATGCCAATTCAGTTGGGGATGCAGGCTGCTCTGCTGTTGTTTTTCTGGCAAATTTAAACTCGAAGTTTTTACCTTTAAAATTATCCTTTTCAACCAGTCTGTTCAAATCATTTTCTTCAAAATCTTTGAGTCTATACTCATTTTTTACCATCTCAATTGCAATACTTAACCCTGCCATCACTGATCTATCTTCTGTGTCTGCCTCCATTAACTGCTCTAAGCTGTACTCTTCAGATTCCAGATAGATAGCTGTTATTTCATCTTTGGAGATTAAGTGTAAGTAGTTGGTTTCATCTGTATGACTAGATACTTCATAAACTCTAAAATTAGGTTCTCCCTTAATTCGTTTGGGACTATCAAAGTTTTTAGTGGGTAGAAGTTCATTCTCAAAGTTTTCAGCTACTGTTTCCAAGTTATCTGCTGTATGCCATATATAAGTAGCTTCATCAAATTCTGAGCGCAGTACACCACCAGAACCTTTCTCTGCTCTTGGATAACGGGGAAATGTGGCAAAAAAGTTGACAACTTTCTGAGGTAGTGTAGACTCTTCGTTAGAATCGTTTGATGTTTCACCATTCTGCTGTGGCTGTGCCTGAGAAGCATTAGAGGTAGCTGAGGGTTGGCTAATCTGCTGATTCTGGGAAGGATTGGTCTGCTCTAACGAGCGAGTGATTATGATTTGAGGAGGACTGGTCTGATTCCACTGAGGAGTTTGGAGAGGAGTATCTTGGCGTCTACGAGTTCGTCGGGGAGTCGATTTTGGAGAAAGGGAGGATTTAGGAAAAGCTTTAGAAGAGGATTGGGTCGGAGAGGATAATTTTGTAATCTTAACCGTTTTCTCTTTTTCAGGGTTCTCGGACTTTTTCAAGTCATAGGCAAGTGGCAGCATTAGCACTGCACCATGCAACACCAAAGAAATCAGCAGCATAGGTCGGAGTAATATCCGTGCAGGAGTCGGTAAGTTTTTCAGGAAGTAGGGCAGCTTCATAGCGTCCTTTGGTGTTCTAGCTGGGCAACAGTCAGCTAACCCCCATCTTACCGACTTCACCAATCAGTAGGTAAGGGGTGAGAGAATGCCTGCCTGTTACTCTTACCTATATCTAGACGTACCGACAGGTAAATTTATCCCAATGGATTGCTACGAATCACTTCTACCTTTTTGCATTAAGGATCTCGAATCAGACTGTTCAAACCATTAGTAACATAACATTCATTAATAACACGATTTTTCCTCTGCCTAGAGTGACAAAAGAGCGATATATTCCCAAACATATTCAGGGAATGGGGAGTAGGGAATAGGGAGTGGGGAAAAAGACTCAAAAATCCCCACTCCACTTAGTGGGAGAGGGGGCAGAAGTTGAGAGTAAACGAGTTAACTACCGACGATGCCCAAACCATTTCGCAGCAATCGCACCCAAAACTGCTCCTACCATAGGATTACTGAGAAACTTCATAATTGCAGGTTGATCGGCTAAAACATCTTGGAAGATGTCAGGATGAGCGTGATAAGTGAAGGTGGCGAGTTTGGCAACATCATCAGCCGTCATGCGACTGGCGTGGTGAGTTGAAAGCCCTAATTGCTTTTCTAAGTCACGATCGCTCAATCCGCGTTTCTTCAGTTCCTTGAAAAACTCGCGGGCAACATCATCCCGTTCGTTGGGCTTAATTTGGGCGATCGCATTTCGCAGTTCGGGTTCCATCTGGCTAGGGGGAATGCGATCGGGATGCAAAGACTTGCCAAACAATTGGCGGCGTTCATCTCGTGAAGAACGTTGGGCAAAGTCGTCAAAATTTTGATACTCTTGCGCTGGAGTTTCTGGAACAGGTTCCAAAGATTCAGTATTACCGCCAGCCAAGTCGTGCATGATCTGACGCTTGTATTGGTCGCTACTAGCCATATTCTTTATCTCCTTCAAAATTGTTGTTACCGTTGCGCGATCGCCCTTACGTTATCGAACGGTCACACAACAGCGATTCTTTCTTACTGATAAGTAACTTGATTCAACTGATTGTCATAATTCGCCGTTAAAATTAGTTGTTTATCGGGAGCGTACATCAAAACTTTCAAATCCCGGTTAGGGAAATTCTGATGAAATCCTTGTACTAAAGATTTCGCTAAATCTTTAGCTTCTTGGGGACGGACTTTAGGTGTAATAACAACTCCTAACTTATCGTTATCACGCACGTAGGCGTCGCTAATTAGTCCTTTAGCTGTCTGAACGACCCAATTCCCAAACTCTTGACCTGCCGGACTATTACCCTTTTCTAGTTGTTGATAAGTAATACTGGGGTTTAATGCCGTTGGCGTTTGGGTTTGACTAGCCTGACAAGCTGAAGTAGTAGCCAGAAGCAACACTAAAGCCAAGGCTGTAAAGAACTGGCGAGTTCTTTGAAAAAAAAGCACAGTAGCCTCCTCATAAAACTATTACTACTTTGTCTTTACTCAAGAAAACAAAAAGGGTTAGATAAACCCTATCTAAACCCTCAAACTCTAGTAAGCTAGGCAGAACTGAATAAGATGGAAAAAACTCTCAATTTAGGGTCAAAAGGCGTTCCCATAGTTACAAAGTTCTACTTACCTACTTTTAGTTGCTCTGCAACTAGTCAAGTGCTTTTTTAGCTTTGTCTTTCACGTCTTCGACAGCATGACGGGTTTCAGCTTCAGTTTGCTTGGCTTTACCTTCTGCTCTATCTTCTGGATCGCCAGTAACATTACCCATTGCTTCTTGAGCCTTACCTTCAATATTTTTAGCAGTGGCTTTGGCTCTATCTTCAGTACTCATATGCTATTGTTCTCCTTTTGTAATTTCGGGCAAACTTTCTTTGCTTTGGTATCCAATGTATCTGAAAAATTTTGCACGAACGTCTGCCCGTAGGCATATCTGCACCAATGCTATTTCTATACCGAAAGTATTGTTGGCAAACAGCCTGCGGTAGATTGGCAGACTTATCTTTAAGTAAAAGATTTAAAAGTACACACTATTGTAAAGCTTTGCAAAGTATAGAGTTGGCTCTACTGTAACTATTGACGATCGCCTCTGTTGAACGACAATAGGAGTCTTTTTGCAGGAAGTCTATGTTTTATCAACGTTTTATCAACAATCGCAAAGCAAAGCTGATAACAAAAAAAGGGATAAGGTCGCTACCTATCCCTCACATAATGATTTTGCTGTTAGCAAACCAAAGGAACGTTACCGAACCTAGAAATTCATCTCAGCGGCTTGCACCTTCTCAATTTGCTTCTTCTTCAAAACCAGCATTAGTTGAGAAAGCATAATTGCAGCGATGAAGACTAACAGCCACACAATCCGAGCTGGGTCTTGCAAGACAATTTCAGTTTCTGCCTGACCAAATCCACCCACATTCGGATCGCTGGTCAATGCTTCAGCGGCAGCCACTTCTTGACCTTCAGAAACAATTAACTCCGGTCCAGCAGGAATCGTATTCGCAACGGTTCCACCCTCTGGGGTTTGAATGGTGACTTCGTAGCCACCGTCTTCCAACTTGGCAATTTGAGAAATTACACCCGCTTTAGAGGCGTTATAGACTGCATTATTGCTCTTATTGCCTGCGGGATAAACCTGACCGCGTCCTCGGTTAGCACCGACATGAACGGGGTACTTGCCGAAATAGATTCCTTTCTCGGTTTTTGGATTGGGAGAAAGAACGGGAAAAACAATTTCTTGGTACTGCTCACCGGGTAATGGACCGACGATGACGACGTTTTCTTGGTCTTCGCGGTAGGGTTGGAAATAGACGCCGCCCACTTCTTCTTGCAGTTCCTCTGGAATTCTATCTGGAGGCGCAATCCTGAAGCCGTCGGGCAACATCACTACCGCACCCACATTTAGACCCCCTTTAGAGCCATCACCCAAGACTTGCTGCGTGTCTTGGTCGTAAGGAATCTTTACTACTGCCTTAAAGACTGTATCCGGCTTGACCGATTGCGGAAATTCCACTTCGGTTGGTTTAGCCGCCAAGTGACAGTTGGCACACACGATCCGTCCAGTGGCTTCGCGGGGGGTTTCTGGGGCAGTTTGTTGCGCCCAGAAGGGATAGGCGGTAGCGGATTGAGGAAGTACAAGATCGCTAACGAAGAAAAAGGCAACGGTTGCCAAAGCCAGTAAGACAGTTCTGGCAATCATCCGCTTGCTGCTGCTGTAAATCACCGATAAAGAAGGTGTTCTCATCGTTTAAGGAAAAAACTCAAAATTCAGAAATTAGTCATTAGTCATTGGTCATTTAGTCATTAGTCATTAGTCATTAGTTGTTGCTTTTTACAAAAGACGAATGACAAAGGGCAAATGACCCAGAAAGTTAAGTCCACCAGGGTTCTTCGCCGGTGCGGAAGTCAGTTTCAGTCCACTGGGTAAAGGTCAGCTTGTCATCTTCGGTGACGTCGGCGTGAACCAGTGCCAAGGACAAAGGTGCTGGACCTCGTACAACCTTACCCTCATTGTTGTACTGAGAACCGTGACAAGGACAGATGAACCTATTTGCACTGGCATTCCAGGGTACAACGCATCCGAGATGGGTGCAGACAGCATTTACGCCGTAGTCAGCAATAGCGTTCTCCTCTGTTATCACAACATAGGTGGGGTCGCCTTTGAGACCTTGAGCTAACGTGCGATCGCCTACATTGTGACTGGCTATAAATTCGCTAACCTCGATGTCATTGCCCAAAGCATCCTTGGCAGTGACACCGCCACCGCCGCCGCCACTTGATGGTGGGATAAAGTACTTGACAATTGGATAGAGAGCGCCGACGAATGTGCCCGTTATCGTACCAAACGCCAAGAGGTTCATAAATTGACGACGCCCCATATCGGGGACATCTGCGGAGCCAGAAACTTGAGCCATAACTGAACGCCTAAGGGTATATTTTTTTTAACAACTCTGGGAACATTCCCAGCCTTTTGTTAACCCTGCTCCTTGGATGTAGAGCGGTTCAACAGCTAGCAGGGTAGCCGAAAAGATTGAATTAGAAGGATTTTCGGCTTGAGCTATGAGTATTATTACATTTTTTGTACCCGTCTCATAAAGTCAAGAAACGTTCTGTTTGTAACGAAATGTAAACTAAGCGACAACCCAAGAAGTTATGATTGGACAAGACTTGCGCCAACTCCTGCTCAACAAGTGGGGAAGGTCTTACGATATCCAGATTCGGCGGACTCAAGGGAAGATCTTTATTCAGATCATGTGGAAATACCTAGAGCAGGCATCGTTTCCCCTCTCTGAAACCGACTATATGGAACGTCTCGATACAGTTGCCACCTATCTTCAAGGTTGGGGCGGAGTCGAGCAGGTGCAAAATTACATCAAGCAAACCCGCGAACGTCCGCGATTGGGCAAAGCTGTCAGCATTCCAATTGAGCTGGGCGAACGGGGTTCGGAATGGATGGTAGAAGATTTTTAGCTGACTATCGATTGTTCTGACTCTACTTACCGGAAAGCTTCACCACACCAATACCCCCAAAGTAAAGACTGAGGACAGCTCCCGCTAGCAAACTTTGGGTGAAGGGGTCGGTGGAGGGAGTCAGCACTGCTCCCAAGACAGTTGCCCCAACCACTACCACGCGCCAACCTGACAGCATTTGTTGGGAGGAGACAATGCCCAAATTGCCCAGCAGCAGCAAAATAACTGGTACTTGAAAGACTAAGCCAGTAAAGAGTAACAGGGGCAGAATAAATTCAAAATAAAAGTCAATCGAGTACGACTGCTCCACCACATCTGCCCCATAACTAATCAAAAAGTTTAGAGCAGCAGGAATCAACGCAATGTAAGCAAATCCTAAGCCGACGAAAAATAGAATACTAGAACCAAAAACCACCGGTCTTAGTAGGCGTCGTTCGCGGCGAGTCAGTCCTGGTAACACAAACTGGATAATTTGGTAAAGAATAAAAGGACTGGCAAGCAGTAAGCCTGTATAACCTGCTACTTTCATAGATACAAAAAAGTATTCCCCTGGTTTCAATTGCAGAAACTTTACTCCCTGAGCTGGGATTTCTAGCAACTGGACAATGGGTTTAACCCCCACAAAGCAGCCCATGATACACACAGCTACGGCAATCAGCGAGTAAAAAATTCGCCGTCGTAACTCCTCTAAGTGCTCGAACAGCGACATCTCGACATCATCGGGCATCTCGTCGAGATGGTTATCTTTTTCTAACTCATCTGAACGTGACTGGGGTGGAGTTTCTATGTCAGGTGTCATTGATTTAGATAGCTTCAGGGTTCGTTGACTATTGTACCGACCCTAGGAGAGGGGTTGGTTATGAGGTCAAAACTTGACCCCACCCAGTTGCGATGGCAGTAATCTTGGGAGGCATAGTATCATCCACATAGCGCAGAATTTTCTCAATTCTATTTTCCCAAAAAAACTGGCGCGCAAACTCTACACTTTCTGAATATCCCTCGCTCTTTCTCGAATAGTTATTGCTATTTTTTTGTCAACTTAGCGCTGTTTTCAAACAATTCGATAGTGTTAAGAAGGGTGATAGCAGCGCTATAGGATTCTTCTAATAATTCGTTCTGCTCTTCAGGAGTATCTACCAAGTCATCAGCCAGCAATCGAAGGGAACCAATCATCGAGTTTAGGCGGCTACGAGCATCGTAAGAGGCTTTGATTAATGTTTCTTGATCCAATAGCGAACCTTGAGGTCGTTCGGCAAACTGTTCGTAGTATAGCTGGGCGTATCGACCCCCTTGGCTTAAAAGTTCCTGATGCGCCCCCACTTCCACAAGACGCCCTTTCTCCAGCACCGCGATTTGGTGAGCTTTTTGCACCGTTGAGAGGCGATGAGCAATCACGAGAGCAGTGCGAGAACGACTGAGTTCTTCGAGGGCTTCCTGTACTAGGCGCTCTGTAACAGTATCTAACGCACTCGTAGCTTCATCAAGGATTAAAATATCCGGGTCTTGTACAAGAGCACGAGCAATGGCAAGGCGCTGTTTTTGACCGCCAGACAAGCGAACGCCCCGATCGCCAATTATCGTATTGAATTTTTCCGGCAGTTCCATAATAAAGTCATAGGCATTTGCTTGTTTTGCCGCCTTGATAACGTCTTCCTCCGTAGCATCAGGTTTGGCATAAGCAATATTATTGTGAACTGAGGTATTGAACAGAAACGTATCTTGGCTCACAATCCCCATCTTTTTACGGAGGGTTTTGATGTCAAATTCCCTTAAATCCGTTTCATCAAAGGTAATACAGCCCTTGTCAGGGTCGTAAAATCGGGTTAAAAGATCTGCTAGAGTTGACTTCCCAGCACCGGTTGACCCCACTAACGCTAACGTAGTGCCACGAGGTACTTTCAAGTTAATATCTTTGAGTCCCCAATCGGGCTGATTGGGATAAGAAAATGATACATCACTAAACTGAATGCTTTCTCGGAATGGAAATTTTTTGTAATTTTTGGAACCGTTCAGCATAAACCGCTTGTTTTTGCGGCTCAAAAAGTCATTCACGATATCCACGCTCGCAGAAGTATTCGCCAACGTTCCACGAGCACCGTTTAACTGAGAAATCAACGGCAGCAACCGTTGCAGCAACAACAAGTAAGTGAGCAGCACTGCCGAGAGTGCTTCAAGCTGACTGGCAAAGAAGACCCGACCGAGGAAGACAATGGTAATGAGTCCCACAATGCCGGTGACTTCACCGACTGGTCCAATTGCGGCGTAGTTGGCTTGCGATTTGAAATCAGCCTTTTCGCGATCGCGAATTAACTCATGAATTCGTTGGTATTCCCTGTCTTCATTCGCTGTTGCCTTAATTAGTCGAATGCCGCTAAGAATTTCCAATACGCCGATAGAATAAGCTTTAGATAGGTCTGAGAGCTGCTTACCAAATTTTTTGGCACGACCAATCGAGTACTGATTGACTACTGCCACTAACGCTAGTAAAACAGTTGACGCAATGGTTAGCTGCCAAGAAATCGCCAGTAACAAGCCTATAAACACCAAGGCAGTAATCGAAGTAATTAAGGCTCTGAGCAGCGTACTAATCGAACTGACTGAGCGACCAATTTCGCCACCCAAACGGTTGATCAGATCCCCCACTCTCATTTCGGTGTAAAAATCCAAGTCCACATCTAGCAATAACTGCAATCCCGCCTCCCGCAGATCGCAGGTAAGCCTCCGCGTCAGAGAACTCGATACTAAACTACTCGAATAGTTAGCAAGGTTTTTCAAAACAATCAAGAGTATGATAGCTCCTGCCATCACCGCTAGGCGGTAGTATCCAGAAAGGCTGTTAAAGGGCGACATAATCGCCTGGAGAATTGGGGGGCCCCCTTTTAAATCTACATCTATATCCAAAAAATTTAAGACAATCGGTACAACTAAAGCTGTACCAATTCCATTAAATAATCCCCCCGAAAATCCTAAAATGATTGTTAGTACAATCCAACCCGGATAACGACTAGCAAATTTAAATAAATCTCGATATTGACTCGGTAATTTCAAAGGAAACTTTAAAAACATGAGTTAATTCCTTGACGAAAAAAGTTATTCATAACAAAGAACATCGCCACTCACTTCACATTCCAGTCCATTTTTGAGTTCCTGAATAATTAAATCGTGATATATTTCCCAATTAGGCGTTAAACTGAACACTCACCAACGAAACTAACTCCTTGAAACTAACTGCCCAATCAGTTCGGAAAGGATAGCCGCCATCTTATCTGTGCTGTAATAAGCGACACACCTTTCTCTAGCTTTCCTTCCTCGTTCATTTGCTACTTCCAAATTTTGGAAGATCCACTGGATTTTCTCGGCAATTTGTCCAGGAGAATTGGGCTCGACCAGATAACCCGTATCTCCTAAAATTGTGGGAATATCGCCAACCCGAGTAGAAATGATTGGCTTTGCCATCGCCATACCATCTGTGAGTTTGATCGGAAACTGAGCATGAGCCGTAAGTGTATCTCGTTGGGGAACAATAACCACATGAGCTGCTGCCACAACTTCGGGCATTTGATCTACAGGTGTTGAAGGTAGTTTGACAATCCATCGCTTGCCGATAGTCATTAGCTGTTCGATATACCCGTCACCAATTTCTCTGCCACCGACCAAAACTAGTCTTAAATCTGGCTGATCTAACTGTTCGAGCGCCAGCAAAACATCTTCAATGCCTTTATGAGGTCGTGCTGTACCTGGAAACATCAGCACTCGATAATCCGATAGACCATATTTGGCTCGACTAGCGTCCGGATCAAATGGTTCAGGGTCAAATAACACTGTATCTTTACCGTTCGGAAGATAAGTTCCACCAAAACGATATTGAAGAAATTTCGTATCAACGGTTACAGCATTGGCTCGATTGATCAGTTTTTCCATCCACTGCAAATAAAGCCAATGTTCTGGAGACCTCAGCGCCCCATCAGGTTTGAGTAAGTCTCTAGCAATCTGTTTAGGCGTGGGACGATACCGCCACTGACCTTCTCCAAACCAACTTAACTCCCAATCATCAATATCTAAAACGATGGGCTGATGAGCTAGTAACCGCTTGAGTAAGGCTATACCGAAACTTGTCGGTCTTGGTTTTACGGCGTAGATAATATCTCCATCGATTTGCCCAAGCAGGTTCCTAGCTGACTGTAGAACTTGGGGATAATTACCTCCCGATACCCAATGAACCGGAAGGTTGGCAGGTGGAAGCGGATAAAGACTGGTTCCGAAGAGAAAACCACAAACTTTAACGTTGTAGTTGAGCTTTTGTAACACCTGTCCTAGAAGGTAGGCTCTGGTTCCCCCGCCTCCCGACAAATCCGGTGCCAAGATGGAAACGTTTTGCACCACTAGTTTACAAACACTGATAACGACACAGCCTGACTATAGACGTAACCCATACTGCCAACCTCTATTCTATAAATTTCAGATGCCCCACTTGTAACTCATCAAAGACACGATTAATGTGGCTGCGTTCTTCATCAGTAACGTTGTAGTCAGAAAGGATAGTCGTGACCAACTGTAGATGCTCTTGGCGACTTAACTGACCTGTATTGAGAATTTGGTCTACGATTTGAGGGATCGCTGGGTTTGGCTGACGTTGGATAGTTCCTGCCATTGCGTCTGGTTGCCTTCTTGATTGTTTACTAAGATAGCCTGCTTGCTGTAAGCGCGTCATCACTAATATTAGAGATAGGTTTGTATCTGTTAGCTGTCAGTCAAACCTGTAGTATCTATTCAGTATGCAGTAGGTTCACCCGTTACATACAGCTAAATTGTTTGAAGATTCTAAGAAGAGAGACGACTCAAGATGCAGGTATACCGACTGCCAGCCCTTTCTGACAACTATATCTTTTTGTTACATGACTCCGAACACAACATCGCGGCTGTTGTCGATCCCGCAGAAGCTCAATCCGTACTCAAGCACCTGAAAGAACTTGACGCACAGTTGGTGTCCATTTTCAACACTCACCACCACATGGATCATGTCGGCGGTAATCGAGAACTGATGCAGCATTTCCCCAATGTCTGTGTCTATGGAGGAGCCAAGGATCGAGGCAGAATTCCCGGACAGCAAGTGTTCCTAGAGGAGGGCGATACTGTTAAGTTTAGCGATCGCATTGGCGAAGTTTTGTTCGTTCCCGGACATACTAGCGGACATATCGCCTACTATTTTCCCCCAGCCACCACGGGTGAAACAGGTGACTTGTTCTGCGGCGATACCTTATTCGCAGGCGGTTGTGGCAGACTATTTGAAGGGTCGCCAGCCCAGATGGTCGAGTCTTTGAGCAAGCTGCGGGATTTGCCTGATAACACGCGGGTTTGGTGCGCTCACGAATACACCCTGAAAAATCTGCAATTTGCCCTGACGGTAGATGCCCGAAACCCCGACCTAAACACTCGCTATGCTGAAATTGAAGAGGCTCGTCGTAGCAAAGAAGCCACAGTGCCTTCTTTGCTAGGGGTTGAAAAGCGTACTAATCCATTTTTGCGCTGGGAGCAATCCGCTATCCAGTCTGTAGTCAACGCCAAAGAACCCGTACAGACCTTTGCGCGGTTGCGGGGCATGAAGGATCGGTTTTAATAAATCCGCTGCCATCCCTTGAATGTTGAGTTGCGATCGCTCAACAAATTTTCGTAATATGGACATCTGAGCGAGCATCATCATAAAAAGCCGTCGGGGAAACCCATCTCTCTTAGGGGGGTGGGAAAGTTTTTGGCGGCAGCTTTGAGCATCGGGCAGCGTTAATCCCATGCGCTATCCTCTATGCTCACTTGCATCCCACCCGCGCTTGCTAAACTCTGCTGCGCTAACAATTGTGGGATGAACTCGATCTAGAAAGAAGTCCGTACCCAACAAAAGACCATGGCAAAACGTGTACAGTTAGTTTTAAATAAAGACGTTAGAAAGCTGGGCAAAACTGGCGATCTAGTGGAAGTCGCTCCCGGCTATGCTCGCAATTATCTAATTCCCCAAAGCATTGGGGTTATAGCAACTCCAGGCATTCTCAAGCAAGTCGAGCGGCGCAAAGAAAAAGAGCGACAGCGTTTACTCGAAGAGAAGCAGCAAGCCGAAGCCCGCAAGACTGCTCTAGAAACCATCGGTCGCTTTACCATTCGCAAGCAAGAAGGTGAAAACGATGCCATCTTTGGCACCGTAACTGCCGCAGATGTGGCAGAGGCGATTCAGGAAGCCACTAGTCAAGAAGTAGACCGGCGGGGAATCACTCTACCCGATATCGGTAAGCTCGGTTTCTACAAAGCAGAAGTCAAACTGCACCCAGAAGTTACAGCGATTGTAGAAATTCACGTTGCGCCCATCTAGCAACAAGTAAGAGCGAGTAACCCCAACTAGCAGGGTTGACCCGTTCGCGGGTAAGGATTGGGGGTTGAGTGATGGGGCGGCATCTGTTACTCAGCTCCCTTATTCGTTTCTCTTACCGTCTTGGCTATGGCTGACTTTAACTTTTCTGCATTTATTAACTCTCTACCCCCTCAAAACATTGATGCGGAAGAGGCAATTCTTGGAGGTATTCTACTCGACCCCGAAGCTATTGGTCGGGTGGCGGACTTGCTTGTGGTTGAAGCTTTCTATATCAGTACCCATCAACAAATTTACAAAGCGGCTTTAGTCCTGCACGGGTCAGGTAAACCGACGGATTTGATGAGCGTTACCACCTGGTTGTACGACCACGAATTGTTGGAAAAAGTCGGGGGTGAGAGCAAGTTAGCGCAGTTAGTCGAGCGCACGGTGTCAGCGGTTAACGTTGACCGATACGCGGGACTGGTGATGGACAAGTACCTGCGCCGCCAGCTTATCCAAGCCGGTAACGATATAGTTCGGCTGGGTTACGAGACTTCTTTAGAGTTGGAAACAGTTCTCGACCAAGCGGAACAGAAAATTTTTAACCTTACTCAAGAGCGCCCTCAGCAAGGTCTGGTGCCAATTTCTGAGACGTTAATTCAGACGTTTCAGGAAATAGAAACCCGCCATGAGGGTATTGCCCTACCGGGTATCCCTACCAATTTTTACGACTTGGATGCCGTAACGGGTGGTTTCCAACGGTCTGACCTGATTATCATTGCGGGTCGTCCGTCAATGGGAAAAACCAGTTTTGCGATTGGGATTGCCCGTGATATTGCCAAACAACTTCCCGTGGCAATTTTTAGCTTAGAAATGTCGAAGGAGCAGCTCGTGCAGCGACTTCTGGCAAGTGAGGCGGGAATTGAGAGTAATTATCTGCGGACTGGACGAATTGCTCAAAATCAATGGGAACCCTTGAGTCAGGCATTAGGGACTTTATCGGAGCTACCGATTTATATTGATGATACTGCCAACCCAACCGTCTTGCAGATGCGATCGCAAGTGCGGCGTCTTCAGGCAGAACAAGGTGGGATGTTGGGATTGGTTTTAATTGATTACTTGCAGTTAATGGAAGGGAGTGGTAGTGACAATCGAGTGCAAGAACTCTCTCGCATAACGCGCAGTTTGAAAGGATTGGCTCGTGAAATTAACGTTCCTGTCATTGCTCTATCTCAGCTCAGTCGCGGGGTGGAAGCTCGCACGAACAAGCGCCCCATGATGTCTGATTTGAGAGAGTCAGGTTCGATCGAGCAGGACGCCGATTTAATCATGATGTTATACAGAGATAGTTACTACAATCCCGACTCTCCTGATCGAGATGTGGCAGAGGTAATCATCGTTAAACACCGTAACGGTCCGACAGGAACGGTTAAACTTTTGTTCAAACCTGAGTTAACTAAGTTTTTGAACTTAGCCAATCAACAAACTTACTGACAAGCGGTCGCACATTGATGAACAGGGGAGTAGGGAGTAGGGAGTAGGGAGTAGGGAGTAGGGAGTAGGGAGTGGGGAGTACCAGAGAGGTTTTTAGCTAATTTTCAGCAGTTCCACATCAAAAATCAAGGTGGCGTTGGGAGGAATCACTCCACCTGCACCACGAGCGCCATAACCCAAGTCTGGCGGGATAATGAGTTGGCGGCGTCCACCAACTTTCATGGTAGCAAGACCTTCATCCCAGCCCTTGATGACTTGTCCAGCGCCTAGTTTGAACGAAAAAGGACGGTTGCGATCGCGGGAACTATCAAACTTAGTGCCATCTTCTAAGGTTCCGGTGTAGTGAACTACCACGGTCTGACCCTTTTTGGGGATTGCCCCCTCTCCCTCCTTAAGGTCAATATACTTCAGACCCGAGGATGTAGTCACTACCTCCCCATCTGTAGTCGGTTCGTCTGCGGAGTCGTTATTCATTGCCATAAGGTTTGTTTCGTTAGCAGCTAGACTAGTACTCCTGACTTGGGTAATGGCTTCAGGTTGAGTGGGATTGAGTTCGTCAGCCATCGCTGTTCCACGGCTAAGTTGAGTCACAACCAATAGCAATCCACAGGCTACGACAACTCCCAAGCTGATTAGAATTTCTCTCAAAATTTATCCTCCGATGAAATGTTCTTAACGCCAGAGCTTATTTTCTAAGTCTCGCACTTGGCGTTCCAAGCGGTCGATGCGCCCCCGCAATTCATCAATTTCGTTTTGGCGGGCTACACCTAAATCCTGTAGCATATTACGCAGTTGCCGTTCCATGGTCGCTTCAACGTTGCCCTGCTCTGACTTAATCTGCTGCACCATGTCATCGACAAACCCTTTAGCTTGCTCCGGGTTAATTTTTCCTTCTTTTACCCACTCATCGCTCACTTCTCGCAGTTTCTCAGCGACCATAGAGGTCGTGCCAACACCAACCATTAATAGCTGCTTGAGCCAGTCTTGATTATCCATCTTTCTACCCGCTGGGTACTCCCAACCTACAGTTCTATTGTGGGACATCTTACCAACAATTGCTGCTTTTCCGGTCTGCCTTAAAGTATTCATGACCTATTACAGCCACCTTAAATGCAGCAATTCCTCTCCTATTATGATCCGTTAGGATTGAAGGGGAGAGGATAACCACTAAATCAGCGTCACGGAACTTAAAGATGGTAATTGAGTGGCTCAAAATCAGAGTCTCCCCCGAACTACGGGAAAACTTCATTCAGAAAGACTCTGAAATTTGGAATTCGATGCTGGCAAGCTGTCCAGGATTCGTCAGCAAAGAAGTCTGGATCGATCCAGGAGTACCAGGAGAACTGGTGTTAGTGATTCGTTGGGCAAGCCGTGAACAGTGGAAGTCAATTTCCTTGGAACGGCTAACAAAAGTCGAACAGCAGTTTGACCGGGAGTTTGGAGAGTCGTATCAGATGATTGAAACAACTGAGTATCAAATCCGAAAATTCCCCCAGGTATCAAGCTAAGAGTGAGCAGCTTGATAAGATACTAGTCTTGAATAGCGATCGCTACTACATAATGCAAAATTGTCCCTGTTGCCGTCAATCTATCGATAGCAAGGCGCTGACTTGTCCCCATTGCGGCACGGTTCTCAAAGCTTACGGTCATCCGGGTATTACCTTACATCGAGCGGTAGAACAGGAGTCATTGTGTGAAAGCTGCACCTACCATGCCGATGATACTTGTACTTTTCCTCAACGTCCCTATGCTAAGGAATGTACCCTCTACACGGATATATCCCAGTCTCAGTTAGAAACTGACCCAATTTACACTCCCCGTCACAGCTTTCCAAAGACAATAAAGTTCTGGTGTCAACGAAATCCAGCTTTAGTTGGTTTAATAGGATTGGTTGCTCTCAGTGTCCTCCTAGCGGTCTGTCAAGCTGGTTTTGAGTAGTTACAACAGATATCCTTGAGGATGCGATCGCCCTGCTAACGCCGAACTGTGCGAGTATTGCCACCGACAGTTGCAGCGCTGCCAACTGAGTAACCCCAGCGAATTTTGGCACGAAGAGTTACCCGTATTCGTCTGGGGGAATTATGGGGGTGTTTTGAAACGAGCGATCGCTGCTTTAAAATACGACAACAAACCCCAGTTAGCGCGTCCGTTGGGTTACTGGTTGGGTGAAGCTTGGCAGAAATCTCCCGTTGCCAAGGAAAGTAAAAAACTAACGGTGGTTCCTATTCCCATTCACCCCAGCAAGCGGCAAAAACGGGGTTTCAATCAGGCAGAACTCATTGCTCAAAGTTTTTGCCAGTTCACAGGTTATTCTCATCAACCCTTTGGTTTAGAACGCATCCGGGAAACTGAGGCGCAGTTTGGGTTATCGGTGCAAGAGCGATCGCAGAATCTAACAGGTGCTTTGGAAATTGGCAAAAGCTTTCGCCGAAATTCCCCCACCTCACCCGTGCTAATCGTCGATGATATCTATACCACGGGGGCAACGGTGCGATCGGCTGCTCAAATTTTACGCAAACAGGGGATAAAAGTTTATGGAGTCGTTGCGATCGCGTCTTCTAAAAAGGGGATGATGAGGTGATGGGAATGCATCCAGTATTGTAGTAAGCGATCGCGTGGTTTAGCCTCTTCTTGTAGCGGTTGGAGATATTCTTACCATTACGGAATGAAGATTCGTCTTACACCTCGATAACTATCAATATCAAGCACAATTTTAATTAGACTTTCAACACATCGACTTCGATACTCGGACAAAAAATCATACCTTGGACTTGCGCTTTGCCTGAGCTGCCCGCAGTTTTTCCCAAGCGACTTCAGTCCCAGGCTTAGGCGGCTGTGCTGCAATTCGGGTAACTAGTTCACGATTTTGCTCTTTGTAGTATTGTTGGAGTTCTTCGGCTTCTTTGAGAACTTGCTGATACTCTGTTTCCACCTCTACACGATTGCTCTCAATGTAAGCTAGAGCAGCGTTAATTTGTTCTTCTGTAAGCTCAAATAATCCTTGGATAAACTTGGGCGGATATTGAGCTGTCACATAGTCCATTACATCGTAGAGGGTAATCCGCGTTCCTGCAATTGTCAGCCCACGCTCTGTACGAATGATTTCTGGGTGTTCATCTGATGCCAGAGCCATACCCTCTACCTCCTTAACACTAACCTCTCCTTAATTTACACTAAATCTCCCGACGAAACGCTCTAATTGCTTCTCCAGTGTCAGTTTCAGCCATCAAAATACAGCGTCTCAACAAATCAAGATCGAGTTCATTGAGTCCGAGTAGTTGGCTGCGATCAATGCGTTCATAGCTACCGTTGCGAAGATGATAGAGCGTCAGCAAGCCATCTTCCCAGAACCAAACTTCAGGAACCCCCAGTGCTTTGTAGCGCTCTAACTTGCTGGTGCTACCACTGGTAAAAACGACTTCGGTGGACAAATCTGGAATTGCTTTTACACTCCCAATGCAGTAGGATTCGTCCGCTTGAGCAGAAACAACCCCTTCTTTTTCTTGAGTCATTGATCGGGTTGGCTGGAAGAAAATACCCTTTTCGACGAGAAAGGTTGTCACTAAATAACCAATAATGCTGGCAAAAGTCTCATGTTCACGTCCTGGCATGAGAACCTCGATCGCCCCGTCATAGTAAAACAGCCGCACGCCAGGAGAACCATCAAATCCCTTTTGGATGAATTTGAACTGTTCCCAAGTCCCATAATGGACGATGCGTTGGTCGGGAGTTTTGTCAAGTAGTTGGGGCATCGTGTTCACCTGTGGCAATCCCTGTTTTAATTGTGACATACCGCTTATCCACCTGCATCGGCAGTTTTAGGCGATCGCGTGGTTTAGCCTTTCCTGGTAGTGGTTGATAATATTCGTCTAAAGTGAGAAGTGCGCTCGCACTTGTTATGAGTATGTACTCCCTAACGTTCCGGTGCAGCGATTTATGTGAATAAACGTATTAACCAATTGGTAAATCTTACTGCAACATCTGTGTGAGGACGAAGAGCTTGCCTTGTAATTGCTTTTCCCAGGGGATAGCCAGGTTCATGATGCCAAGCAAGATATGTATGAATTACCGCTTTACTGCGATGCACTGCTTTGAATGTTGTTACCTTTCTTCCGTGCGCCTGTTCAACACATTCTCGTGCGAATGCTAGTGATGCTGGTTCTGCCAGTTCAGCACAAAAGTCTTCTAACATACCAGAATTCTGATTATTGGGCATGAGCCAAAATCCAAGCTTAGGTTCATCTGCAACACTCTCAACTACCGTACCATCAGCATCAGGAGTTGTTGGAAAGACATAGCTGTAATGCCTTAATTTACCTTTTATGCTCTGCCATCTGCCTTCAAGAGAAGGTTTGTCAGCATCAAGCATAACGCCTATTACTTGAGGAGGATCGGGACGTACAATTAGAGCATTCAGCCGTTTCAAAACCTCGACATCTGAACCACATTGATATATACCAAAAGTTTCAGGAACAGTATGAGCAGCACATAAAGCCATAACAACGTGGCAATCGTTATCACCTTCAACAAGCAATACTTTATCTGTATCTTGTCTACAAACGTCCCTCATACTACTCACCGTACTTCAACATCCATGTCAATAGCATCAGTGAGTGTCTCCGATGTATACTCTGTTGCTTTAATCAGCCCAGCCTTCGCATCAAGCCGAAAGAAAGCACCAAGCGCAGGGTATTTATTCCATGCATGATTAAACCCTTCTATACAATCACGACTATGCGTTGTTGCAAAAACTTGAACATTAAGCCTATTGGCTAGCTGAAAAACAATGTCCCAAACTTTAGGTTGCACACTCCAATGCAATCCATTTTCAAATTCATCAATTAAGAGAAGCCCATTACGAGCATTTACAAGAGCGACAATTATATGAAATAGACGGGTAATACCGTCTCCCATACTTTTGAGAGGTAATGGTTCATCTATCCCTTTAATTTTCACTAGCGGAATACGGTTATCACCTGAACGTTTTTGACTAATATCCTCTACAAAAGCAACCCCAGAAATTCGATCATCAATCAGATGGAGTGCAGAAATAACTTCCGATTCTAAATCGGTCAAGCTTGTTAAATCCCAAAGAGCAGCTAATTTGCGATTAGGCATATTTTCTGTTGAAACAATCTGCCATGTGTATTTGAACTCAGATTCCTGCCGTCCATAAAGCATTCTAGAGCTATGTCGAATGTCTCTCACATCCCTAGCTAATCTAAAAAGTCTCCTAGTTCTTTTACCTTCTTCTGCTACAAGAAAAACTTCAACATTAGATAGGTCTTCATCAAACTGAACATCAGAGATGCGAATTTTCCTTATTGTGCCTTCGTCATCATTTTTATTTTGATATACGGCAGCACCAATATGAATCTTTGTATGTGAAGAGACTTCCCCAAGAGAAATTCCCTCTTCTCCTATTCTCGGCAATTTGTGACCAAAAAAGAGATGCCGCATAGGATTATCGAAAAAATTTTGAGAATGCAGTTGAACCTCGCTAAACCAAGTCTCCTGCCTAGACTCTACAAGGTCAAGAAGAACGGTAGAAGAAGCATTACTGGCATAGAGTTCTACTGCTTCGAGAAATGTACTCTTTCCAGCATTATTCCTGCCAACAACCAGGTTGACACGACTTAGCCTTCCCACTTCAAGGTGTTGAAAGAGCCTAAAATTATTGATCTGAAAGGACTCCAGCATACAAGATCTCCGTAATCCCTTCCAACTAGCTTACAGGACACCAAGATCGATGGAAGGAATTGCGTTTATTGTTCCCAAGTCCTATGATGGACGATGCGTTGGTCGGGAGTTTTGTCAAGTAGTTGGGGCATCGCGTTTACCTTCGGCTATCCCTGTTTAAATTGTGACATACCGCTTATCCACCTGCATCAGCAGTTTTAGGCGATCGCTCCTTCATGATTGCATTATGGTCGATGTGCTTCGTGTAGTCAACCCAAGTATTAAAGTAGTCATGCCAAGCCTCTAGCAACGTTTGTTGGTGTTCTTCCACGAGTCCCATGATTTGATTTAACTCATGGTCTTTAAAGCCCCGGTTCTTTTCCAGAGAAACAGGATCGAGCCAAAACTTAACGATTTGCCAATCTCGCTTGACGTGGATGTGGGCAGGTTCACCTCCAATACGGTTCGGTTACTGAGGGTCTAGTTTAGCTATTGGTAAGCCAAGTCCGGGCTGTCTCAATTTGCGATCGCTCAAAAACTTTCACTTCAAAAGGAAAGACAGCACCGACAGCTTCAGCAATCGTCCGCATCCATTTGACATCTGCCACAATCGCTACGTGGGTCAGATCTTTGACCATGTGCGCCTGCTGCATATCTTTCCAAAGTGCCATAGGGTCTGCGCCCTCAAAGCTGCGGATTTCTTCTAGAACCTTTAGTTTTCCGTGCTTTGCGAAGTCGGCCTGAATCTGGGGAACGATGCGGTCAAAGTCGGCTGCGGTGATCTTGCCTTCTATGATTATTTCTACAACGTTGTTGAGATCATTGCTTTTGTATTCCATCCCTGGCTCTTGACTCTGCTCTGGCGCGGTTAGTAGCCAAGTACGGGCTTCTTCGAGTTGCGATCGCTCAAACGCTTTCACCTTGGCAGACAAAATGTTATCCGCAGCAGCAGAAATAGTGCGTACCCATTCAGCGTCTGCAACCACCGCAGCGTGGGTGAAGTCGCCTACATGGTTCAGCCCAAACTGAGCATCTTTCCAGAGGGTAATAGGATCTATGCCCTCAAAGCTGCGGATTTCTTCTAGCAGCCTTAGTTTGCCGTGCTTCTCAATATCAGCCTTGATCTGAGCAACGACTCGATCAAAATCTGCTTCGGTAATTTTGCCTTCAACCGTGAGTTCGACAATGTTGTTGTTGGAATTGTTTCTGTACTCAATCATGAAGTGTCTCCTTTAGTTAAGTTGTGGTTATGGTGTTTGTACAGTAGCCTGAAATAGGCTGCTAAACGGCAACGCCTTCTTCAGATAGAACTTTGGCGGTTGCTTTATTTGGTTGTTTTTCAAGCTGCTCATCTTTTAAAACTAGCCCTAACTCAGAACGAATATCTGCGATCGCACGCGCCCAATTCTCTTCAAACCGATAAGCCAGCAAACAGCTTGCCTGTTCACCCAGTTCCTTACCTCTGCTGGCACTGGCAAAGATTGCCTTAGCTTGCATCGGCTTGATCATCACAAAAATCAACTTGATTAAGGGATAAACCAGATTCAGTGCTTTGGTGTAGTTCTGACCAACAGTAAATCCGAACACGCCCATTTCACCCGGATAGCTGGTATCAAATCCCAGCAAAATATGAAAGATGTCGTGAGTAACGGTGTAGCGCAGTGCAAACGGATGACGCTCGGCTTCTGCCCGCAGATCATCACTGATTTCTAACGGTTGAATCCCGTTTTTGAGCATGTGCTGGGCATACTCATAACCCAATGTGCCTTCAGGGAGTTGACTCAGTTGTGTTAAATCAATCTTGGGATAGTAAGCTGCGAGATCTTGCAGTTGTACCAGTACGTCAGGATTTACACCAAATCCGTACAGTTCAGATTCGAGCAACGCCGCGTCTCCGGTTTCCCCTTTCGTGAAATAGTCTTTATATGCTTTAATGAAGCGTTTGAGGTTGGCCATTGTAATTACCTTTGATTAGATGGAAATGTGAATTGAATGCAAGTGGACTTAAGCGGCGATGGTTGCTTGACTTGTAGCCATCTCCCGGCTCGGTTCTTGTTCAAGCTGCTCGTCTGCTAAAACCAGCGCTAATTCAGCACGAATATCAGCGATCGCCCGCGTCCAATTTTCTTCAAACCGATAAGCCAGAAGGCATTTTGCTTGCTCACCGAGGGCTTTGCCTCTGCGAATATTGGAGCGCATCTGCTGACCCTGAGAGCGAAAAATCAGTGGGTATAGAAATGTCATCACGGGCTGAAATACGTTTAGAAGCTTACTGTAGTCTTGAGCGATCATGAACGCTGCTACACCCATTTCACCTGCATAACTGGTATCAAAGCCTAGCAACACATGAAAAACATCGTGGGTGAGAGTGTAGCGCAGCCCGAACGGACTGAGACTAGCTTCTTCCCGCAAATCGCCCCCGATTTGGGAAGAGACAGACTGAGGAGTATAGTATTCGCCTTCTCTAATGTTGAGATAGGCAACAATGCCACTAAAAGGAGCATAAAGTTTAGTGCCTTCTAAGGCGACTTTAGCCTGAGTCAGTTGGGCTTTGGCTGTTGTAATGCTTGATTCGGTAGCTTCTAGTTGTTGTTGGGCGGCACTCACCTGAGATTGAGCAGATTGAATTTGAGATTTGGCAGATGCAACTTGAGCAGAAGTGGCACGAATGTCAGCCTCGGCATCCCGAACCGCATTTGTCCGAGTGTCAATTTCGCTGGTTGCAACTGCCCCTTCGTTAAATAGGTATTGGTAGCGTTTGAGTTGGGTTTGTGCCAAGTTGCGTTGAGATTGGGCTTTTGCTACCTGTGCCTGTAATTGTTGCACCTGCGATCGCGCCTGTGCTACCTGTGATTGTGCGGAAGCTACATCTGCTGCTGCTGCGGCTTTGCGTTTTTGGGCTTCGGCGATCGCTGCTTCAGCCTTACTGACGTTTGCGAGTTCTTCCCGGTCATCAATTTTGGCAAGTAGTTCGCCTTTTGTCACTTTGTCTCCTTCCCGCAATCCCCGCCCACTTCGCTTGGTAATGTAAGTTATATCTCCTGCTACATCGAAGGCCAGATACCTAAACTGTTTTGCGCGGAGTGTTCCCTCAGTCGAAACCCAAGCGCTGATAGGTTGGCTTTGGGCGGTAGTTACCCGTACTGGTAGTGGCGAATACTCGACGGCGGTAGTCGGTGTTTTCTTTACGTCATCTCCCCGGCGCATGAATAATACGCCACCAATAGCTAAAATTGCACCTAATAGTGGTATAATTATCCAGATTTTTTTGAACTTTTTTTTCTGGCGATCGGACGGTTTGGGAGATTCCTCGACTTCTTGGTTTTCTTCTTGAGACTGTTCGGGTAGCACTACGGGTGAAATAATTAGGTTTTCTTCTTGAGGTTCGGGTAGTACTACGGGTGAAATAATGCCATCTGTGTCATGTTCAGCTACTTCTTCCATATCTGTGATTACTAAATAAGATGAGCTAGGTGTGTTTTCTTCAGAGGACATATGTGAATACCTGTAAAGACTTGGATATGAGTTTGTTTTGATGTATTAAACTTGCATTTTTGTAATCTATTTTGAGCAATTTCTATTAATCCAAAATAGATTCAACTTAGTTACTTCCTAGTATCTGTTAGACGAGTGACTACATTTTTTACTTGTGGAGTTTCTTTGCCGTTTGATGCACTTGATTTACTACCTAAACCTTGTTCCAATACCAAAATCAAGTCATCAAAAATTTTTTCTACTGCCTGCATATCTAGGTCAATTGGGACTTTATCAGCTAACTGTTGAGGATCAATGCCAATTTTTTCGGGGATAAAGTTTCTCAAGCCCTCAGCCAAAGTCAAAATAATAAATGTAGCTAAGTCTGGGTCTATATCACTGTTGATATCTCCTTGAGCAATGCCTTGGCTAACTAGTTGCTGAATATACTCCACTGAACCTTTTTTAGTTCGTTGCAGCACTTCATCCCGAAATGGTACGTCGCCATAAACGGCGCGATTAACAATCTGACTGAGATCAGGATGAGTTAAATCGAAGCGAGCGCTAATACTAAATAGCCAACGCAAGTATGGGAAAAATCCCATCTGTGGTTCAGGAGGATGGGCATTTTGTAAAAAGGCTATTTTTTGTTGATTCGCTAAGTCAATTAGATATAAATAAAGGTATTTTTTATCTTCAAAGTATTGGTATAGACTGCCTTTGGCAATTTTTGCTTGTTTAACAATGTTGGAAATTGAGGCAGTTTCGTAATCGTGACTGGCAAATTCTGCGATCGCCAGTTTAATAATAGTTTGTCGCTTCTCTTCAGGCAGATTGAAAAAGGTCTGAGTAGGCATAGCAAATAAATCTATTTCATCATCTAAGTGACTAGATAGTCACATTATGATTCAAGTATCCCTTACTGTCAACCCCCAATACGGTTCGGTTAAGTTCACACACTATGTAAACTGATAATTGTCATTAGGGTGCAAACGGCAAAAATGCAACTCAAAAAATTCTCCTTATTTGTGCCGAATAAAGTATGAAATGTCAAATCCCTTTACCAAAACTCTCAATTTCCACCGCCTCTCCTACCCGCAGCGTACCCAACTGCTCTTGAATCAAGTTTTGCCCAAAAAAGATTTGTCCATCACGGAGGCGATACTTAGCCAGAGTCACCAACGGCTCTTTTCCCCGCAAGCCTTGAGATTGATCCACTGTGGTAATCACACATCTGGAACAGGGTTTAACAACCCGAAAGGGAATTGAACCAATGCGAATTTGACGCCAACTATCTTCTGCAAACGCTTCACAACCCGACACCACTAGATTAGGTCGAAATCGGTTCATCGGGATAGGCTGATCTAAGCGATCGTTTAAGTCTTGCAGGGATGCCTCAGAAATTAGCAAAAAGGGGAATCCATCCGCAAAACTGACCTGTTCGTTGGGGTTAGCATAGTGAGGGTTGATCGGTCGAATGGAGTTTTCAGGCATATAGACCAACTGACAGGGAATGTCCAGAAACTCACTAAACCACTGGTTGACCTTTTGGGGTAGGGGAATGGCATCACAGATATCATTCCACACTTGCACCGAGATAGGGCGATCGCTCTCAAGTTCAATAGGGATGGATAGGGGAGATTGATTGGGCGCTTCAACCCCTAACTCACCCTCCCCAAACTGCACCTTAATCAAAGCCATGTGCGGGAGTTGGCGCTGGGTGAGAAATTTGCCCCTTTCATCCACTAGCATCCACCGTCGGTCATATTGAAAGCCGTGCGTCCCAACCTGAGAAGTTTCCAGGGAAATGCCGCCAGCGGACTTAATCGGATAGATGTAAATGCCACTCAACTTTATTTGAGCCATGCCTGATTGTAAGACTATTGCGATCGCTACTTTTCAATCACCCATACTCCAACCGCAGTCTCTGGGTAAGAGAACTTATCTAGCAGCACTAGTTAAGATTGAAATCGGGACTATTCCCAACTCTGGTAGAGTCCGATAGCTCTTACCTTAGACCAGTTGTGTTTTATAGTTTACAGCCAGTCGAGACTCTACCAGAATTAGCTCCCACAATATCGTCGGTAGTTTAAGCAAGGTAGTTATGACAAGCATTACTCAATCTCACTACACCGAAGAACAAATTGCCGCTTGGCTGCGGGGTTTATGTACTGTTGCCTGGGCAGACGGTCACTTTGACCCCGAAGAGAAAGAAATAGTAGCCCAACTCACTCAAGAAGAACTTGCCTCTGATAAGGATTTGCAGTCTGTCGAACAGACCATTTCTCCTGAGGAACTCTCCGCTGCTTTAGGAAAAGAGTCCGACACAGCCGAGAACTTTTTAAGAACCGCCGTGATGGTAGCTATGGCAGATGGCATCTACTCCGCCACAGAGGCAGATGTTCTGGAACAGTTCTCCGAAGCTCTGGGGTTACAAATTGAGGCGCTGAGTTCACTGCGGCATATGCTTTACGACAACGGCGAGGTCATCGACCAAACCGACGCTGCCCATAATGTGGCTCAGAAACCTGGCACATCGGTTCACCCCCATTCCGATATCCTGCAACCTGTGCGAAGCTGGCTCGACGAAATGAAAGTGCATGATCCACGGGTGGCGCGAGTCATCTGCAAAATGATTCCGTCTCAATGTCCATTTGAGCGCGATGTAAACTTATTTGGTCGCAAAATCGCCCACATTCCGGCAATGTGCAAGATCAATCCCCTCTACGACCAGTTAGTTGGCTTACGCTTTCGAGCATTATCCTATCTGGCAGATGAGCGGGGTGAAGATGTCTCAAACTATTTTTGAGTAGTCATTGGTCATTAGTTAGTAGTCATTAGTGGTTGAGCACCCCTAAAACATCCGTTATCAAATCCGTTGCCACATTAGTCATTGTTTTTTTACAAAGGACAAATGACAAAGGACGAATGACAAATTATGCAATTTATCGATCAAGCAGAAATTGAAATTGAAGCTGGTAAGGGCGGCGATGGAATTGTCGCGTTTCGGCGGGAGAAGTATGTGCC
>NZ_JADEWY010000260.1 GCF_015207375.1 Coleofasciculus sp. LEGE 07092
ATCTTGTCAGAACTATTATATTTTATCCGGTTAATTCTTCTCTTTTTCGACCCAAAAATTAACGGAAAATAGTCAAGCTTATCCTGATTGAAGGAGTCGGGGGTCATGAGTCTTTATTGTCAATAAGTACTCCTTGATGACATTAAGGAGATAAGTCCAGAACGAGTTCACGTCAATCTGACGCGAACTCTTAGTCAACTGAGTACTTTTACTTGATTATTTGGATCGTTTAGCGATCGCCCCTCATACTTCAGTTATACTACATATTGAAGTGCGGAATGTGGGATCTATATTAATTATGAAAAAAGCTGCCTCTTTGAAGAGAGACAGCTTGAATTATTCATGATGTGTAAAGGCAATTCCTAAAATTGCCCCTACAGATTCAGCGATTAGTAATCGAAGTCACCGCCGCCCATGCCAGCGCCAGCACCAGCACCTTCCTTGGGTTCAGGCTTGTCAACTACGATACACTCGGTAGTCAACACCATCCCTGCAATAGATGCAGCATTTTGCAGAGCAGAACGAGTCACCTTAGCGGGGTCAACGATACCAGCTTCAAACATATCGACGAACTCATTAGTCGCCGCATTGTAGCCCACGTTGAACTCTTTCTCTTTAACCCGCTCGGCGATAACCGCACCGTTTTGACCGGCGTTCTCAGCAATCCGCTTCAGGGGAGCTGCCAATGCACGGGCGACAATCAGCGCACCTGTGAGTCCTTCATCTGTCAGGTTTTCGTTTGCCCAAGACTCTAGCTGAGGTGTGAGGTGAGCCAGGGTAGTACCACCACCTGGAACAATACCTTCTTCTACAGCAGCTTTGGTAGCGTTGATGGCGTCTTCCAAGCGCAGTTTGCGGTCTTTCATTTCGGTTTCCGTGGCAGCACCCACTTTCACCACAGCCACGCCACCTGCCAGTTTCGCCAAGCGTTCTTGCAGCTTCTCTTTGTCATAGGAAGAATCGCTTTCTTCCATTTGACGACGGATTTGCTCGCAACGGGATTTAACGGCTTGGTCGTTGCCTTCCGCCACAATCGTGGTGTTATCCTTGGTGATTGCGATCCGACGGGCTTTGCCTAGCATATCCAGCCGGGTGTTGTCCAGCTTCAGACCTGCATCTTCGGTAATCAATTGACCACCTGTGAGAACAGCGATGTCTTCAAGCATAGCCTTACGGCGATCGCCAAAACCAGGAGCCTTAACCGCAGCCACGTTCAGCACACCGCGCAAACGGTTGACTACTAAGGTAGCCAGGGCTTCCTTCTCAATATCTTCAGCCAGAATCAGCAGAGGACGACCAGAACGAGCGACTTGCTCAAGCACTGGCACCAAGTCTTGAACCAGTGTAATTTTCTTATCCGTAATCAGGATAAAAGGTTCTTCGAGGATAGCTTCCATCCGCTCCATATCGGTAGCGAAATAGGGAGAGATGTAGCCTTTGTCGAAGCGCATCCCTTCGGTGATTTCCAGTTCGGTGGTCATAGATTTCCCTTCTTCTAGGGAAATCACACCTTCCTTGCCCACCTTATCCATGGCTTCGGCAATCATCTGACCGACTTCTTCATCGTTACCGGCAGAGATAGCACCGACTTGAGCGATTGCTTTGGTTTCTTCGACTGGACGAGCGTGTTCAGCAATCTTGTTCACCAAGAAAGTGATCGCTTTGTCAATTCCACGCTTGAGAGAGATCGCATTTGCACCAGCGGCAACGTTGCGCAAGCCTTCCTTGACCATGGCATGAGCGAGTACCGTTGCGGTTGTGGTTCCATCGCCAGCGGCATCGTTGGTTTTGGAAGCAGCCTGCCGAATCAGAGCAACACCCGTGTTCTCAACATGGTCTTCCAATTCGATTTCTTTGGCAATGGTAACTCCATCATTCACAATTTGAGGAGCGCCAAACTTCTTCTCCAGAACTACGTTGCGACCTTTCGGACCCAGGGTAACAGCGACACATTCTGCCAGGATATCCATGCCCCTTTCGAGGGCGCGACGAGCATTTTCGTTATAAATGATGCGTTTAGCCATAGATTTGTTGAGATTTTTGACTCTAGATTTTGGATTTTGCTAGTTGTTCATCGTTGATGGAAGACTGTGAACCATGAACAATGAACCACAAAGGCTATGAAACGACTGCTAGGATGTCTTTTTCTGAAAGCAGAACGTAATCTTCGTTGCCCAACTTGATGTCGGTACCGGCGTACTTGGAGTAAAGCACCTTGTCGCCGATCTTGACTTCGAGTTCGGAACGAGAACCGTCATCGTTGCGCTTGCCAGGACCGGTAGCGACAATTTCCCCGATTTGCGGCTTCTCTTTGGCGTTATCGGGTAACAAAATGCCACCAGCCGTCTTCTCTTCAGCAGCGCTGACTTTGACGAAGACGCGATCGCCTAACGGTTTAACAGCAGAAACACTCAGCGTTACGGCTGCCATACAAATCCCTCCTAATTTACTACTTCAAATTGACTTTAGCACTCTCGGCTTCTGAGTGCTAATTTACCTAACCTGTGCCGTAAACTGCAATCATTGTTTCTGTACGGGTTCCCGAACTAGGGGTGATGGGGAGCTGGGGAGTAGGGG
>NZ_JADEWY010000261.1 GCF_015207375.1 Coleofasciculus sp. LEGE 07092
CCCCTACCCCAATTGACCTAAATCGGTTCAGCATCCAACCTCCGAATTGCCACAACAGCAGGTTTTGGCGGATCGGTAGTGCCTTTACTGGGCCAGTTTGAGCCAAGGGGAACTAGTCGCTTTTGCACGAACTCTTTGCCATCGGTAGTTTTCAGGGTAAATTTGCGGGTTTCTGCTGCCTTATCCTTGCGCATCCCGTGTTGTTCTCCTGGGTGTTGCACGGCTAGGAACAAAGTTTTTTGGTCAGGAGTAAAGAACAGTCCTGTAGTTTCGCATTCCATGGGTCCAATGCCAAAGAGGTAAGCATTTCCGGCATTTGACCCTGAAGTGGGCAAAACCCAGATGGAGTTATTGCCAAAGATGCCTTGAATATCTGTCTGCTCTAAGGGTTTCCCTTCGGCATCAACACGACTGGTGACTGTCTGATTGTGCTTAGAGGTAGAGATATCCGTTACCATCCACAGATTTCCATTGGCATCAAATTCTAGATTGTCTGGGTTAGCAAACCCCGCGCCTCCCTCTGCGGGTTCGCCCCCCATGGCAAAGGATTCCCACTGGAAGGTCATAGCGGCAGATTCGTCGCCATCTTCTACTAAGCGGACAATCCAACCGTACTCCCACGGAGTTTCCCCTTTCAACCCTTTGAAAATTCGCTTGTCAGGTCCGCCATCATCGCCAGGACTGCCGGAGGTGAAGGCAATGTAAAGGGAACCATCGGGGGCAATTTCTGTATCTTCTGGTCGGGCGGTTGTGGTAGCACCCGCCGCATTCGCCGCATAGTGGGCGTCAATGAGAATTGCCCCTTGCTTTTCAGTTTCGTTACCCTCGTAAAGGTCGCCTAGGGTGGCAAACTGTTCTTTAAAACTGGTGGCGTCTGCGTCCGTTTTGACCTCAAAAATACCCCCTTCCGGACGCTTGGGTAAGGGAACCAAATTTCCCTCAACGGTACTTGGCAGCACCGGATTCACGGATGTTTTGGGTTCAAGAGCAATCCACCGCCCTGTGCCGTCGGGTTCAAAGACTGCCGCATAGAGCATCCCGTCTGAGAATAGCTGAGAGTTGGCTTTATCTTGGGGTTTGTTAATGGTGCCTTTGCTGACAAACTTGTAGAGATGACCGCCCCGGCGATCGCATCCCGAATAAACGGCTAAAGGTTTGCCTGCGACTGCCTTCAACGCGACAGCTTCATGGCGGAACCGTCCCAACCAGGTGTGCTTGGTGCCGTAATCATCAGGGTTTGCTGGGTCAATTTCCACCATCCAGCCGTACTTGTTTCCGGCTAAACCAAAGACATTAGCTCGTCCGTCAACAGTTTTATCATCGATTTGGAAGGGCAGCGCTTCTGGGTCAAAGGACGTACCATCTACATAGACAGGTTCTGGCACTTGATCTTGGACGTTTTCTTCTGCACTTAAAACCGTTCCCCACGGGGTTGTCCCACCTGCGCAATTTTGGAACGTGCCGATAATGCGATCGCCCAAACCATCAATATATCCTTGACCTTGTTGCTTACGAAAAATAGCAACGGCTGGTCCTGTCGCCTTCAGGTAGCGATCATCCTCTAAGCCAGAAATCCCTGTAATACGGCGGTCAGCACTGGAATGGGTTCGCCTCCACTTGCCATCAGCCGTTTTACGAATTGAGATTACACCCAATCCCTGATCAACTAAGCCTTCTTTAGAAATTTCTCGGATTTTCGCTTTTAGAGCATCACTATCTGGCAACGCAAAAGCATTAATCTTGCCCTTACTATTCGCCACTGCCGCTTTCACCTCATCAAACGGCAGCGACTGACCAATCACCTGTTGATACGTCTGCATCCAAGTGCTACCGCTGATATACTCAAAGTTAATAGTCAGCAACCCCTCATCCTTACCCGTTTCAATAAATGAGAGGTAGTCGTTGTTATACCCAAAGCGAGAATCACCGATATTATCGCCCCAAGCGCCGATGATATCGTAGGTAAAGCCTTCTGGCAGCACTAAGTCATCCACGACTTCATAGCTGCCGTAATCTGCAACTTGTTTGGTCAATTCTATGCCATCGGTTTCCAGTGGCATAGAACCTCTGACTGGCTTGAAGCCGACAGTACTGCTTTTTGGGGCTGCCTTTTTTGAGGAACCGGACAATCCGCTGTTACCGGACGCACAGGAATGCAACGCAACAGCTCCCGCGCTAGCTCCCACAAATAGCAAGAAATCTCGACGTTTGAGAGCCATACTTAGCCTTCTCCCCCTAGGAATAGCTGTGTCTGAAACTAAGAAACTCCTAGTAGCTTTGCACCGACATCTTGCACCATTGTCAGTAAACCCGAAAACCCACCCCGAGTTAAAACTCCGGCGTCATAGCTTAAGTCCACGCTTTGTGGACTACAAGTCTTATCCAGTCGTATGCAAGACGAATGCAAGCTATGAGACAGTGGTTTTAACCCCTGGCGGGTTGTTGCCACTGGTGCAAGATCTGAGTTTGCACCGACATCCTATGCTAAGGCTTCAAGTTTAGGGATGGGTTAAGGCTTGGGGACTCTTCTGGTTAAGTAGGGGAGCGGGGGTGTAGGGGCTGTCTCTT